>JAKPOE010000171.1 GCA_029548025.1 Spirochaetota bacterium | reverse complement strand
GATCTAAGGCAAAAGGAAGGTGTCTTTACGCTTATTGGAGAAGAGATAAAAGATATTGCAATCCCATGTTGCAGCATTATTGCTTCATCATATAAAATTGGTAATAGTCCGGTAGGTGTTGTTGGTATTATTGGTCCAACGCGCATGGATTATGGAAAAGTAGTTCCCCTTGTGGATTATACCGGCAAAGTGGTTTCAAATTTTTTAACACAAATGACAAAATAATAGAGTTATATGAATTGTTACATTACCATTGTATGGCGGGGGGCGTTATGAGTAACAAGCATGATAAAAGGCACAAGAGAGAAGAGCACAACAATCATAATGCAATAAATCAAGAGGATGTACAGACAATGGATCAAGCAATGAATGAAGATGAAATAAAAGATGAAATAAAAGATGAAATACAAGTGCAGGGCGATGGCGATAGCTCATTGAATCAACCTGCTGGTGATGAACAGGTTGAATCGATCAGTGAGCTAATACAGCAAAAGGAGGACCAGTTGCGTAAGTTACAAGAAGAACTTAATAAGAAAAGTGAAGAGCTGGATGCTCTGAAAGATCTGCTGGTACGCAGACAGGCTGATTTTGAGAATTATAAAAAGCGTGTTATACGTTTGCAGGAGGAAGATAGAAAATTAGCTATCAAGGATGTAGCGCGAGATATCATTAATATCAATGATGATTTACTGCGTGCTATTGATGCAGCATGTAATATTCAGGATGTAACGAATCTGGCTGATGCGCATAACTCATTTGTTGAGGGAATTAGAATGATATCTCGACAAATAGAGGATATGCTAAAACGGTATGGTGTAGAAGAGATTAATAGTTTAGGACAAGCGTTTGATCCTGAGTATAATGAAGCGGTTGAAATTGATGAAAGTCCTGATGTTAAAAAGGATACTATTACCAAAGTATATCAGAAAGGCTTTAAACTGGATAAATATGTTGTACGTGCTGCACGGGTGAAGGTGACGCGCCCGGCAAAGCAGAAGGTGGAAGATGACAATGCAAACAATACAACTGAGGAAAATACTGCTGCGTCACAAAATTAACAGGGATGGAAATGAACAATGATATATACTATCATTAAACTATATTCAATACTTTAAAAGAAAAGGAGAATTACTATGAGTAAAATAATAGGGATTGACCTTGGAACCACAAATTCATGTGTTGCAGCTATGGTTGGTGGTGAACCAGTTGTTATACCCAATTCCGAAGGACAAAGGACAACTCCATCGGTTGTTGCATTTACGGACAAAGGCGAACGTTTAGTTGGACAGGTTGCTAAAAATCAAATGATTACGAATCCTGAAAATACAATACGTTCCATTAAACGGTTTATGGGGCGGTCCTATGGAGAAGTGCAAAATGAAATGAAGATGGTTCCTTTTACCGTTGCTGATGATGGTAAAGGTGGTGTGAAGATTAAAACAAATGCAGGGGAATTTACACCTCAGGAAATTTCAGCAAGAATTTTACAGAAGATGAAACAGAGTGCTGAGGATTACCTGGGTGAAAAAGTAACACGTGCTGTCATTACTGTACCTGCATATTTTAATGATTCACAACGGCAGGCAACAAAGGATGCAGGCAGGATTGCGGGTTTAACCGTTGAACGAATAATAAACGAACCAACTGCTGCAGCATTGGCGTATGGGCTTGATAAGAAAGAGCGCAATCACAAGATTGTAGTGTATGATTTAGGTGGTGGAACATTTGATGTATCAATACTTGAGCTGGGCGATGGGGTTTTTGAGGTAAAATCTACCAATGGAAACACCCATCTGGGTGGCGATGATTTTGATCAGCGTATAATGGAGTGGCTGATAACAGAATTTAAAAAACAAACGGGAATTGATCTGCATACAGACAAGATGGCGTTGCAAAGACTAAAAGAAGCTGCAGAAAAAGCCAAGATAGAGCTGTCCAATAAATTGCAGACCGAGATTAATATACCGTTCATTACTGCTGATCAGAATGGTCCTAAACATCTTATTATGACTCTGACACGCTCAAAATTTGAAGGATTGGTAGAAGATCTCATTGAATCTACCAAAGAACCGTGTATAAAAGCACTGGAAGACGCAGGACTTACCCCTGGCGATATCGATGAGGTAATCTTAGTTGGCGGATCAATACGAATCCCTGCTGTTCAGGAACTGGTGCGACGCGTGTTTGGGAAAGAGCCTCATAAAGGTGTAAACCCGGATGAGGTTGTTGCTGTTGGCGCTGCAATTCAGGGCGGAGTTTTAGCAGGTGAAGTTCATGATGTGTTGCTGCTGGATGTTACACCACTGTCACTTGGTATAGAGACATTGGGTGGTGTAATGACCAAGCTTATTGAACGTAACACAACTATACCAACCAGAAAAAGTCAGATCTTTTCAACTGCTGCCGACAATCAGACGGCTGTGTCAATCCATGTGTTGCAGGGTGAACGCGAGTTAGCTTCACAAAACAGAACCATAGGCAGATTTGACCTCATTGGTATTCCACCTGCACCCCGAGGTGTGCCGCAAATTGAAGTAACGTTTGACATAGATGCCAATGGAATATTACATGTATCGGCAAAAGATCTTGGTACAGGGAAAGAGCAGAAAATAAGGATTGAAGCCTCAAGTGGTTTGAATGAAGAAGAAATCAAGAAGATGGTTAAGGATGCCGAACAACATGCTGAAGAGGATAGAAAGGCGCGTCAACTTGTAGAAGCTCGTAATGAGGCGGATGCTTTAATCTATTCACTTGAAAAACTGATAAAGGAAAATGAAGGGAAGATAGATGCTGCGGAAAAATCTTCAATAGAATCTGAAATTGAAAATCTCAGGAAAGCAATGGAATCAAGTGATATTAATGTGATACGTGATGCGAAAGCTAAACTGGAAAGAGCATCCCATTCATTTGCAGAAAAGCTTTATAAGCAGGGTGCTGAACAATATGCTCAATCTCAATCACAGCAACAATCGGATACTTCTGGCACAACTGAGGAAAGCACTCAGGGTGGTGAAAAGGTATATGATGCAGATTATGAAGTGGTAGATGAAGATAAGAAAAAATAAACTATAATAGTAAATAATTGTGCGACAATGGTTGCCATTGGCGCACAATTATTGTAATCTTTTTAAATAGGGGTGATGACCTTGGCTACGACGAAGCGAGATTATTATGAAGTTCTGGGTGTTCCTAAAAATGCAACAGAAGATGAGATAAAGCAAGCTTATAGAAAGCTTGCTTTAAAATTTCACCCTGATCGCAATAAAGGAAGTAAAGAGGCAGAAGAGAAATTTAAAGAAGCTACTGAAGCATATGAGGTATTACGCGATCCAAAGCGCCGGGCACAGTATGATAAGTTTGGGCATGAAGGTGTTGCAGGATTTGAAGGCTTTGGCAGAGGAGCATATACCGATTTTTCGGATATCTTTGGTGATTTTGATATAGGTGATATATTTGAAAGCTTTTTTGGTGCTGGTTCTGGTTCTGGCACACGAACACGATCATCCCGTACGCGTCGGGGAAGAGATATTCAATATGATTTGTCAATAACACTGGACGATGCAGCCAATGGTAAAGAGGTCCAGATCGAAATTCCACGCCATGAGGTATGCAGTAGTTGTGGTGGTACCGGTTCGGCATCAGGTTCAAAACCAACGGTATGTCCTGTTTGTAATGGGACAGGGCAAATACGTCAGACGCAGGGATTTTTTTCAGTAACACAGACATGTTATAAATGCAGAGGGGAAGGAAAAATTATAACCTCACCATGCAGGGCATGTAGAGGTACAGGGTTAGAAGAAAAACATCGCAAAATTACGGTAAAGATTCCTGCAGGTGTTGAGTCCGGATCTCGTTTAAAAATTTCCGGGGAAGGCGAGCAGGGTCCCGGAGGTGGTTCGGCAGGCGATTTATATGTTGTAGTACATATTCAGAAACATCCGTTGTTTGAACGTCATGGAAATGATCTGATTTGTGTTGTTGATATACCGTTTACTATAGCCTGTCTGGGAGGTGAGATAGAGGTTCCAACAATATACAATAAAAAAGCAAAAATGAAAATACCAGCAGGGACTGAAAATGGTCAAATATTCAGACTTAAAGGCAATGGAATGCCATATCTGGGTTCGTACGGCAAGGGTGATCAATTGGTAAAAATTAATATCAAGGTACCAAAAAAATTAACACCTCGTCAGAAAGAATTATTAAAGGAATTTGCTCGCATTGAAGGGGAAACGGTAGATACTGATAGAGAATTTTACTCTTAAAAGAGCGGTGTTTACAGCCGCTCTTTTACATATTTAGAGATTACATTTTTTGCCGCTTCTGACATCTGAACAAATTTGAAGGTATAGTAAATAATTTTTTCTCTGGTTATTGTCCGTGAGGCAATAATGGTGCTGAGTACTTCAATTTTAAAATTTTCAAGTGTAAAAAATAGTATATATTCTTTTTGATATTCCAGCCGTTTCTCAACCCTGATTACAGCTTCATACTCATTTAAGCGCTCTATAGTTCCATTTATTGAAACGGTTTCATCATGTTGTATTATTACTTCTTCACTATTTTTGCTTTCATCGTTTTTGAGCTGAACAGTGCAGGGAATAAGTGTTTGAATATATGGATGATGTACCTCTTTGCCTCTTTTAAATGCTTGTGGCTTTTGTAATACTATGGTATTTTCCTGAATGGCTATGATTTTTGAATCAAAAGAATATTCGGCATCTCCATTTCTAAAAAAGAAAATTGTTACTTGCTCTGCAATGATGTCAGCAGGGATATCCTCAGGTTTACGAAAATATTTACAATGGATGGCATCTCCAGTAATCTGTGTTATCTTAGCTATAAATGCCCTTCCTGTTGCACTATAGCCGCATACCATGGTATTCGTAGTCAATTCATCCGGTGAATTTAATTGCTCCTGATATTCCACCGGGTTATATATCCTTTCATAGGTTATAACTATATCTTTAAAAATATCTTTTAAATCTTCATTGAATGTATCTCTTGACTTTTTTATATACTGTAAAAATTTTACCAGACCTGTTTCAAAAATGGTTACATTGTTAAAAATAATTTCGGGAGTGCTTAATTTAGACAGTGATATGATGTGTTGAAGAATACGAATCTGATACCCTGTTAATCCCCTCTGGCGCGCTTTATAGATAAAAAGTTGTTCAATACTTGATTTTTTTAATTTGAGATATTGGTTATATCGCAGCAGTGCAAAAAAACCTATGATTACAAGGATAACAAATAATGTTACAAGCACCTCCCACAGGGGAGCTACCCGCCACCGTACTCCAAATACTGTAATTATTTCCATACTGGCCGCATACCATTAAATTAACCCGCGTGTGCCGCAGTGGTATGAATATTTGAGCTCCCTTTGTAAAGGTGGATTCTCGCATACGGACATCTATCTACTTCATAATGAAGCGTGATATCAATCCGCAGATTAGAGATTCCCTGCTCAGTAGTATTGGAACTACAATATGACATACCATACACGAACACCGCAGGCTTACTGTCCAATATACTGAAATAATATTTATTGGCAACAAAAATTTTACTTGCTAATGTGAGTGAAAACACTAATACAGTGTGGAGCATGGTTTCATAATAATAGCTGATATACAGTAACTATCGAACACAAAAAAGCTTTAAAGGCTACATCCATAGTGTTGAAAAAATTTTTCAAACATAAAATTTGTTATAGTGCAATACTATGTGTCATCATAACCGTTCCTTTATTTGTATACCCATTTGGCAAAAACAAGGTTACGGTTGAGGTATTTACCTGGCATATTTTAAGGACAATACATTTCAATGTGTATTATCCCTATGGAATTGAAAGGCTGGCTGCAACGACAGCAACAATCGCTGAAAGGGCATACGGATATCTTGCTGATACACTGCAACACCAGCTCAATGAACCGGTACCAATCATTGTATTCCCTTCGCACATAGATTTTCAGGAAAATAATATCCTGATGCAGATCATTGGCGAGGGTACTGGCGGATTTACTGAAGCATTTAAAAACAGGGTGGTGATACCGTTTAGTGGTTCGTACGATGAATATCAGCATGTTCTGGTTCATGAGCTTGTTCATGCGTTTCAGTTCAATATTCTTATGCACGATAGTTCCGGTAAACTACAGTCGATGATGAGTATGGGTGCTGTGCCATTGTGGTTTACCGAAGGTATGTCAGAGTATCTATCAATTGGATTTGATGAAACTGCCGATATGACCATGCGTGATTTCTTTTTTAATGATCAGTATGTAAGCCTGATGGACTTTACTACCTATCGTACAGGTAATTTGTACTACTACTATAAAGTGGGGCAGGCATTCTTTTACTTTTTTGAAACGGTGTATGGCAAGGGAAAAATTGGCGAATTTTTGCGTGACATACGCGATATGGGTAACTTTGAAAAGGCATTAAAGGTACATACAAAAAAGGATCTTGAGGCTATTGATAAGGAATTCAGGCACTTTTATAAAAAAAGATATTACCCTTTGATGGTTGGCAGAAATTTTGATGAAGAGGAAGGTGAAAGGGTAACCGATCATAAAAAAACGCGTTCAGTGTTCAATACATGCCCTGCCATATCGCCTGATGGTAAAAAAATTGCCTATATCGATAACAGGGATATCTATGCTTCAATTTCGGTTATTACCATTGGCGAAAAAGAGGCTGAAGCAAAAGCCCGTGTGTTATTAAAAGGGAATGAAACCTCTCAGTTTGAAGGGATGCATTTGCTGGATAACTATCTGTCATGGACACCGGATGGCAAAGGCATTGTGTTTGTTTCACAATCTAACAACAGGGATGTTATCTTTATACTGGACAGCCAAAGCGGTATAATTATCAAAAAGATAGTACTGCCGTTGCGTTCAATTAAAGATCCAGCACTATCGCCCGATGGCAGCTATATAAGCTTTATAGGGCAGACCAATACGCAGAGTGATGTGTATATCTACAGGCTCAACGATACAATGTTACAGCAGATAACCAATGATGTGTATACGGAACGGTATCCCAGGCTTGATAAAAAAAATGCTTTTATTTACTATTCATCAAATTATCCAACTAATGATTATACAGGTACCGACTATGCAATTATAAGACATAATGTGCTAACAGGTGAGCGACAGGTTATAGTGAAGGCTCAGTCAAAAAATTTACAGGTTGATGTTGCAGGGGATGGCAATACTATTGTATATATCTCAAACAGGGATGGAATCTATAATGTTTATCGTTATACTATTGCAACGGGCGAGGAAATAAAAATTACTACGGGAACAACCGGTATATTTTATCCGCGTCTTTTTCCGGAGGGCAATGCATTTGCGTTTGTTTCATATCAAAATGGTGGATACGATATCTTTATAAAAAATGAAATAAAACCTGTAACAGAAACCCCGCTGTTTAACAGTGAGCATATACCGGTGATGCTGCCCCCAAACTATTTCCCGCTATCAAAAGCTGTGTGGGACAGCTATGAAACAAGGATTTCATCTGACTGGGTTTTTGTTGGGCTTGGTGGAACGGTTGGCTATGGCTTTACTGGTTTTGCTCAGATGAGCTTCAGCGATTATCTGGGCGATAACCGGATTATTGTAACAACTGATTTTTTGCGGGATGATGAGAGCAACAACTTTATGAATTACGATGTGCAATATCTTTATTTACGATATCGATGGGATTGGACCTTTGGCTGTTTCAGACAAAAAAGTCCCTATGGCATATTTACGCTGGCAAACCTTAACGATATTATTCATAATGCATACTGGTCAACGCTTTCAATGGATCATTACGGTGCCTATGTGATTGCAAGCTATCCTTTTACTAAATTTTCGCGTTTCAGCACCCGTGTTTCCTCAAGCCGCTATGAACAGGATTACGGCTATAGTGATGAACGTCCGGATGTTTATGGCAATTTAAATTCAATTTCTGTATCATACAATTACGATAATGTTTTGTGGGGTTTTTTAGCGCCATTGCGGGGCACTCGTGGGCAGATAATGTTGACCCAGGTGTTTAACCTGACGGGGCAGGATTATTCATTTACCAGCATAGATATTGACCTGCGGCATTATTTTTTCATTGATAAACAGTATGTTATAGCGCTCCGCGGTGTTGGTGGCAAGATTATGGGAAGTGAGAAAGAGTATTTTAAATATTATATTGGTGGATTTAATACCCTTCGCGGACATCCGTTTGTAGAATATGGTGGTAGCAATGTTTTTTTGTTCAACGCTGAGTTCAGGTTTACATTCATTGAATCAATAAACATGGGCTGGCCACTCTTTTTAAAGATTGGAAATATCGGCGGAGTTTTATTTATCGATACAGGTTCAGCATGGGGTAATTCGTATACTTTTTTTAATAAAGAAACAGATCGATTTGAAGATTTTAAAATGGACATGGGATTTGGATTCAGGCTTACTGTGTACCCAATAGTTATTTTAAAACTTGATTATGCGTGGCCATATTATTATGGTAAGTTTGGTGAAAAAGAGATACTCTTTAGTTTAGGATATGAATTTTGATGGGGGAAAGATTCTATTTTCAAGGAGTTTAATGCAATGGAACGAAGTGCACATATAGAACGTAAAACAAATGAAACTGACATAACATTAAAATGTATACTTGATAGTGGTGATGTAAGCACCATCACTACAGGAATTGGTTTCTTTAATCATATGCTCACATTGTTTGTTACGCATGGAAGGATGAATATACAGCTCAATGCAAAGGGTGATCTGGAGGTTGATGATCATCATACTGTAGAGGATATTGGGATATGCATGGGAAAGGCGTTCAATAAAGCATTGGGCGATAAAAGCGGGATTAGCAGGTTTGGGCAGGCAGTCATCCCTATGGATGAGGCTTGCACTGCTGCTGTTGTTGATATATCAGGGAGGGGGTGCTTTGTATATAAAGGCGATAAACTTACCGGGGCAATAGGGCAATACCAGGAAGAACTTACACTGGAATTTTTTCAATCGTTTGCACATAATGCCCTGATTACACTGCATATACAACAGATGTATGGCGACAACCGTCATCATATACACGAATCAATCTTTAAATCAGCAGGATTGGCACTATACCGGGCTTACAGCTTAAGTGGTCGCACCGGTATACCATCAACAAAAGGAGTGTTATGATTACCGTCATTGATTATGGCATGGGCAACCTGCGCTCGGTTGTAAAAGCTGTAGAAAAATATACCAGTGATGTACAGGTTAGCTCTGACCCTGAAAGCATAGCCTCATCAAATGCGTTGATAATGCCAGGAGATGGTGCTTTTGGTCAGGCAATGGAAAATCTGACACAATCAGGCTGGATTGAACCATTGGTACGGTTTATAGGTAATGGCGGTTACTTTTTTGGCATATGTCTTGGCTATCAGCTTTTGTTTACCAGCAGTGAAGAGTTTGGCAACCATAAGGGGCTTGACATTATACCCGGTACTGTGATACGATTCCCGGATGATCTAAAGGTGCCTCATATGGGCTGGAATCAGGTTGAACTAATAAAAGAACATCCAGTGGTTAATGGTATACCGCAAAATAGTTATTTTTATTTTATTCATACCTACTATCCGGTTATTGGCGATAGTTCCTGGATAATGGGTCAAACTGGCTATGGGGTGACATTCCCCAGCATTGTGGGGAGGGGAAATTGTATTGCCACGCAATTTCATCCGGAAAAAAGCCACCGGTATGGACTCACCATGATTGAAAACTTTGTGAGGATGGTATGCTCGTAATCCCGGCAATCGATTTAAAAGAAGGCAGATGTGTGCGCCTGGTGCAGGGTGACCCATTGCAGGAAAAGGTGTATTCGTATGACCCGGTAACTATCGCCCGGCAATTTGAAGATGCTGGAGCACAGCTTATTCATGTTGTTGACCTTGATGGAGCATTTGAAGGGCAGCCTGTCAACATGCATATTGTAAAGGAGATTGCAAAATCGGTATCTATTCCTATTGAAATTGGTGGTGGTATCCGTACCGAAGCTGCTATTAAAATGTATCTTGATGAGGGAATAGAGCGTATAATAATGGGTACCATCCTTATTGAGGAATCGTTTAGAGAAATGATCCAGAGGTTTAAAGAGTATATTATAGCAGGTGTTGATGCAAGGGATTTACATGTTGCAACACACGGCTGGAAAAAAATTATTGACATAAATGCCATTGAATTTATAAAGGATATTCAAAACATTGGTATTGCAGAGATTATTTATACAGATATAGCTACTGATGGTATGTTGCAGGGACCAAATTTTCGATCGATAGAAAGAATATTAGCTGATGTCCCGGGAGTTTCGTTAATTGCCTCTGGTGGTATTTCTACAATGCAGGACATACAAAAATTGTTGCATTATTCGGGTAGCGGATTAAAGGGTTGCATAGTTGGTAAAGCTATATATGATGGGATGGTAGATTTACGCAGTGCAATAAAGCTGTGTAGTTAGATGGTGGCAATATGAATGATGATGTATCATTGTATGGTGAGGAAATAAAATTCCCTGCTGAGATTGAGCAATATGAGCGCAAAATTTATGATTTAAAGCAGCTTATTGAAATAAGCAAGGGATTAAATTCCACTCTGGACTATAATATACTTATTGATTCCATACTTTTAACATGCATGGGACAGATGCAGCTTTTAAAAGCTGGAATTTTTACTCATCGCAGTATTGACCGTCAGGAATTTGTATTGCATAGAAATTATAAAGGTTTTGAAATTGATCATACAATTGAATATGTAATACCTGCTAATTCAAAATTAATTCAGTTTCTTGATATGAATTTCAAGTGTTACACGCTGGATGAGGTGAAAGATATATTACCAGATGAACCTTCGCTGGAAAGCCTTATTTGCCTTAATCCTTCACTGATAGTTCCGTTAAAAGGCAAAGGTACTCTTAATGGGATTATTATATTAGCTGACAGAATAAATCAAAAAGGTTTTAGCGAATCTGACAAAGAATATATGCTCAACATTGCTTCGCTGGCTGGTATAGCTATTCAGAACGCTTATTTATATGAATTGGCCACAACTGATATGATGACAAGGCTTAAAATTCATCATTATTTCCAAACTATATTGATTGAGGAACGCGAAAAATCAATAAAAAGCAGCCTTCCTCTTTCACTGATAATGATTGATATTGATAATTTTAAAGATTTTAACGATACCTATGGGCATACGTGTGGTGATTTAGTGCTAAAAAATGTTGCAATGGTGATATCTGGTTCGGTACGACAGAGTGATATTGCATCACGGTATGGCGGTGAGGAATTTGCTGTAATATTGCCGCATACCGAAATCAATGAAGCCTTTAAGGTTGCAGAGCGTGTGCGAACCTCAGTGCAGAAGTCATATATTCTCTATAAAAGAAAAAAATTAGGTGTTACTATATCAGTAGGTGTTACCCAGTTTAATCCGTCTCTGGATTCAACATCAAAAAATATTATTGAACGCGCTGATAGAGCGCTCTATATATCAAAGCAACAGGGTAGAAACAAAACAACTGTCCTTCTTACGGATAAATAAAAATAAAATAAAATGCTTGATTTTGTCTTGTATCACTATATAATTTCCTGCCATAATACGAAAATAGTAATAAGTGCAATAGTGCAATGTTATGATGAGTTGTTTCATGCATTGAAGGTTAAGAAATGAGATTTTGAGACAAGCTTAGAATGACAATAATGTTCAATGTCATTATGAGCGATAGCAAATAATTTTTTTTGGAAGAAGAGGTTCTTCAGTTGTGTTCCCCCCTTAAGAATGACAAAAGGGACCGCTTCTCTTAGAATGACAATGTTGGATGTCATCCTGAGCCATGTCAATAACGGGTTTCAGGATTATTTCAGGATATAAAGTTACATATGTTGATTCGGGGTCAAACCCGGAATGACATTGATGGGATAATTCTATTTTCGGAGGAATTTTAGCATGGTAAACAAAAATAAAGGAAATAAAACTATCAGCGATTATATTAAGTTCATATCGGGTATGTTAATACTAACGCTATCTATTAATTTTATTATTTATCCAGTAATGGCGCAAACTATTGAAGAAGATGCCGGGAAGAAATATAAGGGGACTCCCTATCAGGATGAATTTGATAAAAAGGCAAAAGAACGCAGGGAAGAACCTGCGATGATGGAGCGAGATCCACGATTGGCGTGTTTATTATCATTGATTATTCCCGGTGGCGGGCATATCTATTTACGGAATGATTTGAAGGCTGTAGGAATTTTTTTGCTTACAGTAACCGCTTATTCATTTTCTGCATACTATTTGTATGTAGCTCTTAATAAAACCGATTCATCAACAGAAAAAAAGTCAAAACTCATATTATCAGGACTTTTATTTGTAGTGGGAGCTATTATTCATGTGGTGGGCATAGTTGAGGCATATAATGATGCTATTGAAATAAATGAACAGCAATACTATTTTGGGGCTGAAAGATCTCCATGTCCTTATATTGCTAAGAAGTAG
>JAKPOE010000169.1 GCA_029548025.1 Spirochaetota bacterium | reverse complement strand
CGGAGGGAGTATCGGTCTTTTTCTTCCTGCCACTGCAGTATTGGCCTTGCTTCTACCTCAACCAGCTTTTGAATAATCTGGTCAGTATCCATCCCTGATGCTACGCCGCCTAAAGTGACTGGCATACATGTATCCCTTCATGTAAGATAATAGTAAAGATATATCCATACCCATACTATTTCAATACAGTATCGGCAAAAATCATCAATCACTAAAGTGACATATTATGGTAATACTATCTTGATTCATCTACAAACATGCCTATCATATCTTTAATCTGAGCAGCTAATCTGATCATTTCCTTGGGTGGAATCTCTCTGATTATTTCGTTGTTATCTACATCTACTACACGCATAACTACTCTGTCGGTTTTTTCATCCACCGAAAAGGCTATACGGTTATTTATAACTTTTGCTGTAGCATTGAGCATTTCCACAGCATCATCTAAATTTTCCCGTGTAAATTTAGATTCTTCGTATAGCCTTTTCTCTTCATTTTTATACTCTTGCTGCTTCACCTTAAAGGTGTTAACAGACATATTACCTGTAACTTTACTTATATCCATAGTTAATACCTCCTTGTAGGTACATGATAACATCCTTGTGAAAAATTGTTGCCCTCTCCTCTTTTATGGAGAGGGCAAAATCCGGCTGGCACTGCGAAAACCGGGTAATACCCTCATCCCAATAAATGCAATACTAACTGTGGCTTAAAATTAGCCTGAGCCAGCATCGCAACACCACTCTGGACAAGGATCTGGTCCTTTGTAAACTCAACCATCTCAGCAGCCATATCCGCATCCCTGATACGGGCATCGGCAGCTAACATATTTTCATAGGACATTGCCAGAGCATAGATGGTATTTTCCATCCTGTTGTAGTAGCCACCAAGGTCTGCCCTTTGTCGATTCAGCTTATCCAGTGCTGCATCGATATACCCTATCATGGCGTTTGCCTGACCAACAGTGGAAATTGAACGCTTTCGATTACCATCATAAAGGTTTAAAGCTTTGGCACTCATAGTAGTAATATAAGCTCTAATCCTTTGTCCCTGGTTTGGTCCTACATGGAAGAATATACTTCCTGTTCGCGAATTTCGTGCATAAATGCCTGTTAGCATCTTCATCCGATTGAATTCTGCTGATGTTGAAATCCTGTCGATTTCGTCTATCAGTTGTGAAACCTCAACCTGAATTTGTGCACGGTCGGAATTTGAATAAATACCATGTGCGGCCTGTACAGAAAGCATCCTGATCCTTTGCAGAATATCATTAATCTGCTGGAGAGACCCTTCAGCAACCTGAATAAACGAAAGCCCATTTTCAGCATTTCGTCCAGCCTGGAACAAACCATTAATCTGTGTCCTCATCTTTTCAGACACAGCAAGCCCTGAAGCATCATCCCCAGCCCTGTTAATCTGCTGGCCGGATGCTAACCGCTCAATGGATTTATCCATTCGCGATGATACGATCTTAAGCTGCCTGTTAGCAAATATAGCGCTTAAGTTGTGATTGATTCTCATAGACTCTCCCTCCCTTGAACTTTAACAGGATATCCCACTGTTTATGTTGAGATATCTCAGGTTTTTAAACATGTTCATCATGAACATGTATGGTCATTTTTAGACCAGGGGTTTACTCCCCATGTTGCCCGGACTGCCCATCATCCAGACATCATCGGCCACCATATCTCTGGCAGCCGGTGACGCCCTCCCTTCATCACCGGCCGCCAGAACAAGCAGCCGAATTGAAAGGACAGCCCCGGGAAAACAGTCCAGGGAGAGTGAGAATCATCACAAATGTTTTCAAAGAACCATAACGTGTCTACTAAGCTACACAAGTAATCGTAACACCGATTGGGGTTGTAAATTAGCCTGTGCCAGCATTGCAGTGCCTGACTGCACAAGTACCGTATTCTTGGTAAAATCCACCATCTCCTCAGCCATATCAGTATCCCGTATACGGGATTCTGATGCCTGCACATTTTCATAGGCTGTCATAAGCCCTTTAGCAGTATGCTCAAGCCTGTTGTAATAAGCACCTAAATCTGCACGCTGTTTTGAGAGCTTTTGCAATGCTGCATCCATGATACCAATGGAAGCATTTGCTCCACCTGGTGACGTTAAGGTAATAGCAACTTTACCGGTTGCATCTTTCATCCTGAAAGCCTGAGCAGTCATTGTTCCAATGAATACCCTCACGCGTTGATTAGCATTAGGACCCATGTGGAACCACATACTTGACTTTGGATTAACTTTGGAGAATTCACCAGTTAATATTTTAAACCTGTTGAATTCTGCCTGAGATGCAATACGGTCAACCTCATCAACCAGGGCAGACACTTCAACCTGAATAAGCTGACGGTCTGCATTGGTATAGATGCCATTGGCAGCCTGAACCGCCAGAACCCTTATTCTCTGAATTATCTGGGCAGTCTGTGCCAGATACCCTTCTGCAGTCTGCACAAACGACATACCATCTTCGGTATTCCGTTCTGCCTGCCTCAAACCCTGTATCTGGGTGCGCATCTTTTCAGACACTGCCAGTCCAGAAGCATCATCGCCAGCTCTATTTATACGTTCGCCAGACGACAGCTTCTCCATGCTCCTGTTCACACTCCATTGCGTGAACTTCAGAGTTCTGTTTGCATTCACAGCACTCATGTTGTGGTTGATAATCATTTTACACTCCTTTGCACATAAGATTTGGCTTCCCTGCCATATATTACATAGCACCGGGCAGACAGCGCAATGTAATGTGTTAGCAGCATTTGTAATGCTGCTATGTTCCAGGCTTGTATCTGGGCAAATACAAGACCAGAACCACAAAGGATCAAACCTTCATTGTTGATATCAAACCACTACCCCAAAAGGTGTTTTCAAAGAACAATGTCAGAAGACACTTATCCCTGCTCGACTTTTCGTCACCGTAGGTAGAAAACATGAATATGATTATATGTTGTTATAGATTAATATACGGTTTTATTTGTTATTATTTATAAATATGTTATCTTTTTATCTATTTTTAACTATTTTCATTATTTTTTAGTTTTTTTTCAAAAAAAAGAATCGATACCCGGTTTCAATGCTTTTTCTTTCAATACTCTTGTTATCCTCTTCCATGTATCACTATCCTTTGACTTAAAGAAACTAATTCTTATTTTTTTTTTACATGCGAAAACGAGGCTCCATGCGCCGGAGCCATCCAGAATTTTTTCCTTTGAGACTTTCCTTTATTGCTCATCTGAAACAAATGAAACGCGACCATGCAGCACATTATCATAAAAAATATATTTGTATCACAAAGCCAGTGGTGCTCTGCCACAGCATTTTTTAAATTTTATCCCCGAACCACATGGGCTGGTATTATTGCGCTATGTATTAAAGAACGAACCGGATTGGAGAGATTTTTGCAACCTTCTAATTCGTTGTTGCAATTCACCTTCAGAGCGTTGAAAGTGTTCATACACCACTTTCCATGCAGTGCAATATTCACTTTTATTTAAAGCATTCATTGCATTCATGGTACTGCCATGTCTGTAGCGAGAACAATCGCCCATGCAAAAATCTTTTATGGAACACTCATTGCATTCATCTGCCATGTTTTGTTTTACCATGCTGAATGCATTCCGAATAGGACTCCCTAATATATCCAGTATACTGTGGCTCATGATATTACCTAACTTCCACTGCGGATACACAAAAAAATCACACGGATAACAATCACCATTATGCTCCACCACCATATACGAATCACAGCATGGCAGCCAGCAACAGGATGCTTTTACCCCTTCATACGAATACATAAGCAAATCCTGAAAAAGCCTGATGGAAACATACGGAAACCCATCCCGATACCACTCATTAAAAAGATCACAGTAAAACCTTCCAAGTTGCAAACCCGTAACGCTATACGGCAGCAGAGCACCATTGTCATCATGTTCAAAACATGGTATAAACTGTAGATATGCAAAATTGTTTTCACGGAAAAACCTGTATACCTGTTTTGCATGGTGAATATTTATATCATTCAGTACCGTCAGAATATTATAATGAACCCTGTGCTCATTCATCAATGTTATTGACTGCATCACCTTTTCAAAAGTTCCACTGCCAGCATTGGTATGGCGATAGTTATTGTGGATTTCTTCTGGTCCATCCAGACTTATCCCCACCAGAAAGTTATTCTCCTGCAAAAAACTACACCACTTTTCATCAATCAAGACGCCATTAGTCTGAATTGAATTTTCAATAACCTGATGTTGCTTACGATAGTTATTCTGTAAGGTAACTATCGCCCTGAAAAAATCAAGTCCTGCTAATGCTGGCTCACCACCCTGCCAGCAAAACGAGATAAAGTCGGCACCGGTATTAGTTGCTGAAATTATTAACCTGCACAACACTTCCTGCGACATTATAGTTGTTTGAGGATATAGTGCATCAACCCGCTTGTAAAAGCAATAGGTACAATGAAGGTTGCACAGATACGATACCGGCTTAACAAGTAATGAAAGTGATTTCATTATGATACTAACTGTTTACTATTAAGAGTTTCTTTGCTACTGCACATATTGTTTAGATGTGATTATGATAGTTATGATTAAGGTGTATAAATAATTTCATGAAATTAACTATTATACAATTTTTATTACAGCACGGTAAACGTAAGCATTATGCGCTTATCAATTTTTTATAGATGATCAAAAAAAAAATACAAGCATAAATTTTGATTTTGATAATAACATGTTAATCTCATTCCTCCCGGAGAGAACTTGAAAGCACGCTATGAAAAAGGGGTTAACATAAAGTTTCAATGGGAAATTAAAGTTGACAAAAAAATGTGATAGTGATATAAAAGTGACAGCATTAACGAATGTATATTAAAAAAATGTAAACTCTTAATTTTCTGAAATTTTTTTATATATCATACTATGATATGGTAAAAAATGATTACAATTAAAAAAGATAAGAGCGGATTTCTTATAGAATCTTTTCCATATAATCCTCAATTTGTGCAAAAAATAAAAATAATTGCCGGGCACAGATGGTATCCTGAGGGGAAATACTGGAGTTTTCCTGATACAGATGGAACACTTGATAATATATTGAAGCATGCATGTGAAAAAGCAGGCATTAGAAAAGAAATAACAATGCACAGCTTAAGACACAGCTTTGCTAAGCATTTGCTGAAAAGCGAGGCTGATTTACAATACATTCAGGAATTATTGGGGCATAACAACAGCAAGATAACAGTAATGTATACTCACGGTAGCATGAAAAGTCCGGGTAAAATAAAAAGTATGTTAGATAGCATCGACCTTAAAGAAGGAAGGTGTTGATTGGAATGAATTGTCAAAGACAGAAATTCTGGCATCTCAGGCAAAATAAGGATAGACAAAACAGGTTCGTCTATAATCCCAAAATTAAAAGTATATACGAATATGTTTCGTTTATAAACAAGTTATATGATATGCAAAATGAATATGTCTCATGAGGCTATTATGGATAACTTCAACAATGATTCAATTAAAGCAATCTTTAAGGGTATTTCTTTTGAATTGCTTTCTGATATTCCATTCGTTAAGCTTTTCATTGCAGGTTATGAGGCATGGAAAAAAGATGTTTCCGATAGAAGGTTCCTAAATTTAATTAACGATTTACAGAGAAAAGTTTCCGATATAAAATTGCTGTTTTCTAATGATTGGCTCAATACCAACGAAGGCAGATTATTTATTTACAAAGCTTTTGAATATGCACTTGAAGCTCATAACGAAGAAAAACTTGATTTTTTTACGAATGCATTAATCAATGGGATTGAAGATACTAATACTGATAACTTAAAAAAGTCAAAATTTCTCGATATTCTGGATAATTTATCGTTCTCATCATTATTGATTTTATCCGACATTCACAACAAACATAAAGATAAAGTTATAAATCCAGGAAATGGTCCATATCCTATAATTAGTAAAAATGATATTGCAAGTGACTTATCAGAGAAATATGAACCATACATGGTTATATCCTCCATGTACGAGCTAGAAGCAAATGGATTATTTAGTAATATTGCCGAATGGCGGCATGAGAATAACAAACACATTCCCGCTGGTGGGTTTAAGACTTAAATCGCATATACACTTTTTTCATTTCAATTCGTTGAGTTTATTATTAACTTTAGGAGGAGTTCAAAATGAAACGTATACTTTGTCTCGTATGCATTTGTGTCTTTTATGGTTCCATTGCTTATTCAAAAACTGATCTAAATTCTTTAATAGAACTAACTAGTGCCAAGTGGTATTATTGCGGAAATGATATTGTTGGTTTCGATGATTCATGTATAAAGTCGATAGATTTAGTTTTCTTCAATAACACCAAAAAATATATTTCCGAAATTTCATTAATACTAATTATTACTGATGAAAATAATAATATAATTTACAAGCGACCTCATACTGTAAAAATCAATCTAGGGGCATATAAGACAGCTACTGCTACAACAATAGAACTTGTAGGGACAGTATCCGATCAAGATATATCAAATGGAGATTTATTCTTCAGTAGAATTAAAGTATATATTACCGCAATTAAATAGTTTTTGAACGGCGTATAACAGCGGCTACACGCTGCGCTTCTGCGAAACTTCGGCTATGCCGGAGACGTTATATGCCATAGTGCGCCCCTTTAGTAGAAAAGCCGGCCATCCGTGGCCGGCTTTATAACATTTCTTAATATAAAATATATAATAGTTTAAATTTAACACCCTGTAAATGTTGAGATAGTTTCTGGAGTATAACCCTCAATGATACTTTTTAATTCACGAATTTCATGATCTAATGCTGATATCTCATTAATATTCGTATTTGAAATATCTGATTGTTGCTTTTTTGCTTCCTCTAACTTATCAAATATTATTTTATATTTTAATTCATTATTCATAATCTTCTCCTATTTTACAATTTTTTTGCCAATTTCTGATTCTATTTGCAATCTTATTGTAGTAAGATCACTTTCATGTCCACAATTTGTACATTTAAATATATTATTATTTTCTGGAAAAGGCAAAAATCCTTTTTGTAATGGTTTGCTTTTCCCAATATTTACTTGTATATTGTGCTTTGTTTTACATTTCGGGCATTCAAATTCAATTTTTGCAATATTTTTTTCATTTAAATCACGTTTTTGGCCAATCACTTGAACATTTACAAATCTATATATTTGTGCACTTATAGTTTCAAATAGCTTATAAATATTACTTCCATCAAAAGTCATTCTTAATAAGGTATAATATCTTGTTATTGCTTCATTTAATTCTTCAATCTTGCTATAATCGGTTATGATTAATCTTAAATTATTAAGATCGGAAATTTTTAATGATTTTCCATGTGTTAACCATCTAGAATGCTTGCAAAGCTCTGTCGCAATCTCATTCGCTCGTAGCTGCTTATCTTCTTCCGTTACTGGTTTATCTGTTGATTTATGTCTTTCCCAATATTTGAATTTATATTTTGCTAACCATTTTGTTACCAAAACTTTTGAAAAATTTTGGGCATTTTCACAATGTTGAATTTCACCTGGCGAAATGGTTTGTAAAATTGGAATATAAGCAGGGTTTAACCTTGAAGTTTCTTCTACCTCTCTCTTAATCTTTTCTAATCCTTCAAGAAATGCATCAGCTGAAAATCTTTTCCCATTAGATAATATCTGTGCATCTATTGGTCCCAAAGCCGACATCGGACCCATTAAAATTTCATCACCAGCCATTGCAAAAATCGTTCCGGCGTTCTTTGCATAGCCAGGAATTATAATTCCAACTTTTTCATATTTATCTCTTACCAAATTTACAAGATCTTCTACAACTTCAGCATAACCACCAGGAGTTTCTAAAATAATATCAATTTCTTTTCCTTTTAAATCCGCTAATTGATCATTAAATGGTAATAAATCAGAATAATCAATTAAAGTTGGTGCATTTTTTGTTAAATCACTTGCATATACAATTATATCACGTTTATTTCTCAAATTAGATATTTTTTTAATTGCTCTTTCCTTTCCTTGACAATATCCTCAAAATTCATTCTTTTATTTAAATATTCGCTATAATATCCCATAATAATTCCTGATTATTTAGATAATTAGATTCATTTAAAAATATAAGGTATAAAATTTCAACATTTTTTTAGAAGCGCCTCCGCTATCCTTGGCTACGGCGCTTATTTATGGGGCGCGCTACTTCATATACCAGCGGGCAAGCGACATTGCCCTTTTTTGCTTTTATGGAAAATTATTGACACAAAAGATTTATTTTTTAAATTAATCAAATGAAACAAGCCAACTATCGCCTGCCCGCGGACGTTACATGAAATGCCCGTTTTTCATGAAAAATGCTTGACTTTTCATGAATATTAACTATATTATCTGCAATGGAGGTGATATTATGGCAATTCTACAAGTTCGCGATATTGATGATAGATTATATGCTTCACTAAAAGCTATTGCAAAAAGCCAAAACAGATCTATAAGCCAGGAAGTAATTTCTATTATTG
>JAKPOE010000132.1 GCA_029548025.1 Spirochaetota bacterium | reverse complement strand
TATCAATATATCAATAACTATCGTACACCCATCTGTACCAGCCCGTTATAAATAAATTGTACCGCCATAGCCGACAGGATAAGTCCCATCAACTTGCTGATTACCGAGATACCGGTGCGCCCCAGCAGTGTCTGCAATGGTAAAGCGATAGCCATTACCAGCATCGCTATCAAAAAAGTAGCGATAGAAATTATTGAAATAATGCCAAGCTTTACTATGTCACCCTGTGCTTGAGAGCTGAACATCAAAAGAGCCGCAATATTGCCGGGACCGCATAAAAAAGGAATGGCAAGCGGAAAAACGGCAATGTCGGTATCAAAATTATATTCTTCTTTATCATCAAACTGTTGTGTGCGGCGAGGACGTGCAAGCAGCATATCCATAGCAATAACAAACAACAGTATTCCCCCGGCTATCATAAATGAACCGGGTGTAATACCTATAAAGCGCAAGAATACGTGTGCACTGAATATGAAAAATAACGATACACCAATAGATATTACCGTTGCCTTGATTATGACTTTCTTACGGTATGCAGCATCATACGGTGCCAGATAAGCAACAAAAACTGGAATTAACCCCAGAGGGTCCACCACAAAAAATAAAGTAAAAAAAACTGTAGGGATAAAGCTTGCATCACTCATGGTTACACCGCAACATATCGCACATCCAATATCTCGGGCAGCCTTGATAACATGGTCAGCACATCTTGCGGCACGTCCTCATCTATCTCTAAAATAACCAGTGCCTTACCGCCACGCCGCGTCCGCGCCAGATGAAGGTTTGCAATATTGATATGGTGCTGTCCCAGAAACGTTCCAATAACTCCAATGACATTGGGGACATCATTATTGTGCATCACAAGCATTCTGCCTGACGGAATAAAATCAATGAGGTATTCATCAAACCTAACCACCCATGGTTGTTTTGCAATCACCGTACCCCATAGCTCACTTTTTAATGCTCCTTCTGCTTTCACCTGTATGAGATGCGCCCAATCACCCGCTTCGGTACTTTCTCCGCTGTGCACTTTAATGCCACGCTCTGCTGCAATAAACGTTGCATTAACATAATTTAAAGGCCTATCAATAAAGGGCGATAGTAACCCTTTAAGGTAAGCTGCCGTTAAAGGATCCTTGCTGAAATTACCAAATTCACCACAGTAGTATATTTGTACAGAAGAGATTTTGCCGTCTAACATTATTGCCTGGAATCTGCCCATACGCTCCATACAATTAATAAACGGCTTCATGAAATTGTACTGATTCATATCAACCGATGCAAAGTTTACACTATTTTGCACAACACTCCTGGTGAAGTAATCAACAATTGTTTGGGCAGCTTCTATTGCTACTGAAACCTGGGCTTCATAGGTATAAGCTCCTAAATGAGGTGTGAGGATTACATTGTTAAGTTCATGGAATGGTGGCAGGTTGTCAGGCGGTTCCTGTGTGTAAACATCAAGCGCAGCTCCAGCAATACGTTTTTCTTTTAATGCATTATATAAATCCTGCTCGTTCACTATTCCACCGCGAGCACAATTAATGATGAACACACCTGGATTAAGTTTTTTTATAACATCTGCATTAATCAAATTGTTTGTTTCATCGGTAAATGGTGTGTGTACACTGATGAAATCAGCCTTTTTCCAGATTGTATCAAGATCAACTATATCAATATCCAGTGCTGTCAGCTTCTCCTTTGCTACATAAGGATCAAATCCCACAACATTCATGCCCAATCCCTTGCACAATTTAGCAAGCTCTGACCCCACACGTCCCAATCCAATAATCCCTATGGTTTTTCTTCGCAGTTCTGTCCCTTCATATTTTTGTCTTTCCCATTTTTGCTGTTTCATTGAAGCATACGCCTGCGGTATATTACGCGCAAGTGCACAGATAAGGGTAATTGCAAATTCAGCGGTTGAAACGGTGTTCCCACCCGGTGCATTGGTAACAATAATACCTTTAGCCGTTGCACTTTCTACATCAACATTATCCACACCTATACCGGCTCGTGCTATTATCTCCAATTTTGCACCAGCATCGATGATATCCATGGTAACATGCGTTGCTGAACGAATAATTAAAGCCTGTGCATTCGCTATCTCCTTTTTTAAATCATCAGCTTTTAATCCAGGTTTATACACTATATCAAAATCTGGATTGCTCTGTAAAAGTTTCAATCCTTCAGGTGCTATTTCATCGGTTATTAGTATCTTCTTCCTCATAGACCCCCCTGTATAGGTATCATTGCAGTATATACTAAAGCAGAAGTAATGAAATGTCAATCACTACATGACGGGATTTACTGCCTTTTTCTGCACCATACAGAAGTTCAGGTTTACAATTGATGGAATTTATTACAATAAGCCGGGTGTTGTTTTATTTAAGAATAAAATCACGAAAATATACTTCCTTAATTTTACCTGTTTTTAATATCGTTTGATTTAACTGCTCATTCTGATTGCAATTGTGAATCCGATTCAAAACCCAGTAAATTGCTATTTTTAAAGATTTGACAAAACTTCCACCATCACTATAGATGGTAACATGCGTAATCTATCGATAATACAAAAAATAAAAAACATCATATTTCTTGATCGTGATGAATTTTCCGCTTCCTACAATGGGGAACTTAATTACCAGTGCAGCAAGGTGATATTTTTTGCATCGCTGGTATGCATTATTGCATGGTTAAGCTATGTTGGTGTCGACAGCCAGATTTGCCCCGACCAACCACTGATACCTCTCCTTCGTTACGGACTAACAGCAGTATCCCTTATCATATTTATTTTGCAGTTTTTCCATTTTTTTAAGCGGTATAGCATGGCTCTTTTAGCAATCCTTGGACTTTATCTTGAAGCTGCAACGGGAATCATCACCGGATTGGCAAAAGGCGACACTGTGTACATGGGTGGTTATTTCTTCGTGCTTATGATTCCGCTTGTTGCTC
Organism: Spirochaetota bacterium; assembly: GCA_029548025.1. The sequence goes on along the minus strand of JAKPOE010000132.1, from coordinate 2,338 downwards.
CAATGAATAAGTTCATACTGTGGGGTGAGATTCTCTTTTCCGTTGCGCTGTTTTTTGTTATAGGGCTTTCACTGGGGATGGAATTTGTAACCGTTCGCGACAAGTACACACTCAACGACATGGTTGTTGTTGTTCTTTTCACACTCGGTTTCATTTATATTCTTGACAGGCTTCGATATGCAAGCTGGCAAAAATCTCAGCAGATTGAAGAGCAGCGTATGCGCATACAATTTGAAAAAGAACGCGCCGAAAGCATTGTGGCAGAAGCTAAAACAGTGGTAGAGCACGTCCGCAATGCTTCAATGATTATTAACAATTTTTCAGGCGATATTACTAACATAATAAACGAACATTCTACTATTTTTGCAAAAAGCCGCGATATCGGCACAAACATCATTCAATCATTTCAAGTGCTCAGGGAAGCAACATTTAAGGAAATCGAAAACAATCGCGAAATCAACGATCTCACCAGAGGACTTGGCATAGACCTGTCAAACGCCGCTGAAACCGGAAAGGAAGCAAGTACTGAAGCCAAAAAGATACAGGAACTCTCGGACGACTGTAACCGCAAACTTCAGGAAGCCCATAAAACAATTGAACGCCTCCGTGACGAATCTAAAATGATTGAGGAAATATCACAGACCATCAACGAAATAGCAGACCAGACTAACCTGCTTTCCCTCAATGCATCAATCGAGTCTGCACGTGCAGGAGAGCACGGACGAGGATTTGCCGTTGTTGCCGATGAAATCTCTAAACTGGCGGACAAAAGCCAATCGTCGGCTAAAGAAATTAGCGGCATAATAGGCCGGTCGGTGGAAAGAATTTTGAGTGCATCAGTGCAGATTGATGAGGCTTCCGGCGCTCTTACCGAAATAATAGGATTTCTTGAAACAAACAGGTCATTTTTCATCAAATTTCAACAACTGGTATCTTCGCAGGATAAAAACATACATACAGTAATTGACCATCTGGAAAATTCCCTTGAGTACACCGGATATATCACTGAACTTACGGAAAAAAATTCCAATGCAATTGCACAATCTCAGGAAGCGCTTGAACAGATCCATCATTTTTACGATAGTCTTACTGAGATATCCTTGACCTTCAAGCAGCTTTCTGGAGAGCTCACCGGTCATGTTGACAATTTGCAGAAAACATTAGGTGAATAAGTACTCTATAATGTTCTGCTACCGATTTGGCACTCACTTTTTATGCTTGACGTTTTCCTCTTAATTCACTAAATTATATATATTTTGGTGGATGTATTCACAATTATTATATTATTTTGCTTATCTAATGTCGTCTCCACCACCACGCAATGAACGAGCCCGAAATGTTGTGCCATATACTGAATAGTGCACCCGGCAGCGCACTGATTGCTTCAAAATGGGTAACCGCAAGGGACACCGCAAGTCCGGAATTTTGCATACCCACCTCAATGGCAATGGTTCGCCTAGTCTTTTCATCAAAACCAAATAACCAGCTTGCCAGGTAACCCATAATCAGTCCCAGTACATTGTGCACCATAACAACGCCTATCACAAGCAGTCCAACTGTTTTCAGGGCTAAAGCATTTCCGGCAGTAATACCCGCTACAATAGTAACTATCGCCACAACCGAAACAGAGGGGAGTATGGTTATAATAGTTTTTATTTTTTCTTTGAACGCATAGCGGATGGTTATTCCCAGAACAATTGGTATAATAATGACCTGCAGTATGGAAACGAGCATGGGTATAACCGGCACCTGTATCCATGTACCTGCATACAGGTAGGTTAACAGCGGTGTAGCTAACGGTGAAACAAGTGTGGTGGTAGTTGTCAGTGCAACCGAAAGCGCCACATCGCCTTTTGACAGGTAGGTAATAACATTGGATGCTGTGCCGCCGGGGCATGTTCCAACAAGTATAACCCCAATTGCAAGCATAGGAGGTAATTGAAATACTATGCACAACAGGTATGCAACAAGAGGCATGATAAAAAATTGACCTATCACTCCCGCAATAAGTGCGCCGGGAATTTTTACTATGTGTACAAAATCAGAAAATTCAAGTGTTATGCCCATCCCAAACATGATAATGCCTAAAAACAATGGTATATATGCCACAAGCCCTTTGAATATAGCAGGGAAATGGTAGCCACATAGTGAAAAAACCACAATCCATACTAAAAAATATTTTTCAATGATATGCGTTAGGTTTGTCATGTATGCGTTCCGGTTACTTATAAAAAAGGTATGGGGCGATAGTTACTGTTTAATAATTTATAGCATAGAACAATTGCATGGTGTAATGAACCGCATAGTGGTTACACCAGCATGGAATGCACAGAGCAGT
>JAKPOE010000052.1 GCA_029548025.1 Spirochaetota bacterium | reverse complement strand
ACAATAATATATTTTTCGGGATAGTATACAATAGATGTTTCATTGCAATCAAACTGTTGCATAATTTAACTTCAAACTTACACTAATATACCTTTGTGCTTCATAGTCTCAATTATAAGACGTGCTAATTCGTCAATTGCAAAACGTTCATTATTGGCAACAATATCATAGTTGTGGGTATCTTCCAGATCAAATTTCAAAAAAACTTTTATAAAACTCTCCCGTTCATTTTCTTTCTTCTCAATAATACGTTTAGCCTCAGCCTTGCTTACTTTGTTTTTTGCAGCTATACGTTCAACACGGTATGCTAATGGAGCAACAATGCGCACATGTAGACCATATGGAATACCGCGGGTAATGATATTACCTGCCCTTCCTACAATAACCACATGTCCATTGATTGCCATTGTTCGGATAACCTCTGCCAATTTTCTGTATACTGCTACCTGAGGAGGAAATTTACTGAATGTTGTCTGGAACAGCTCAGTCATTTTACTTCGGGCAGCATTGGTTAGTGTATCGGTTAATTTTTGTGTCAATCCTAAATCAGTAGTAATGGTATCAAGAATCTGTTTATCATATGCTGCCCATATAGGCATGGCGTTATATTCATTATTTAAAATGTCTGATAGCTTTACAGCCAGATCAAAACCACCACATCCATATTCGCGCGAAATGGTAACAAAAGGCAGTATGTTTGCTTTTTCTTTATCCCCTACCACAGCTTTCTGCCTTCGCCAATGTTCAATTTGTTTAAAAATAGCGCTTTCTTTTACAGCAACATCTTTCATAGATGTTCCTCCTCTATACAAGCCACCACTTATACTATACTAAAATTAACAAAAAATAGCAAGTGGAAAATAAACAGATTGTTACCGTCAGCATCTGCCATATACATATAACAGTTTGGTACGATATCTTAAAAAAACGCTATTGCCTGCCCCATGGTGACTTTTTTACCTGCAATCGCAGGTAAAAATCTGCACCGTTTTTGCGTTAAAACAATAATGGTAGAGCCAAGATGAAAAGTCCCCAGTTCATCACCTTTTTGTATTGTTACCTGTTTGTGTCTGTCCATTATATAGAAGTATGGTTTAGCACAAAACCTGTTGGTATATAATGGAGCATAACTCAACGTTATCCTCCCAACATTCATTGCACCAACCTTGCACACTGCTACCAATCCATGCGCTGATTGGATATAGGTGGTTACACGTTCGTTAACCGTAAAAAGTCCTGGCAGCATGTTCACCAGCCAATCCTGCACGGTGTATAGCCTTCCAGGGTCATACTGATAAGCTGTTATTGTTCCAGTGACCGGTGCATGTATCCGGTGATAGTCACCCGGAGATAGGTATAATGTAGTAAATGAACCGCCTATAAATGTACTTTCCATTACACCGGGAATGAGGGATGCAACATCATAGTTGATGCCTTTTGCCTGAACAATCTGCCCATATACAATATCACCATAGGAACTCACCATTGCATCAACAGGTGAAATCAGCGAATATATATCAGGATCAATGGTACGCATCCCCCTTTTTAGATTCCTTGTGAAAAATTCATCAAAGGTTCTGAATCCACCAGGCGGGATATGTGCTTCTTCAAGCAATACATTGAATTTTTTACTATACCAGACTATAAGCTTTTTGAGTATACTTTGCGGCAGAGGGATTTGCGCTGCAATTCCAAAAATTCGTGATAAAAGACGTGTTGGTATAATCTTAAAAAACAGAAGCATTGGCAATCCTTTCAATGTTGTATCTCCCAAAAATTAAATTATTACTACCATGCATAATAGATTACAATACTATGGAATCAAGTCAATTCCTTTTATTTGATTGTCTATTTATATTTAGCTATCCTTTGCAAAAGTACAAACAAATCAGTATATGTATGACAACTCTTATATCAGTATTCAATCAAGCGTTATTCATTCTCTAACTTCAACAAAACAGCTTATAGTATCAATCATCACAGCATACGCAATGCCATGCCTACAATTTTTACAAATGCCATAATTATATACACATATATTAACAAATAATATAAAAATCCTCAAAAATATTTCCTTCCTTATTTTTACTCATCCGGTGTATAAAAACTAATTGTAATGTTTAAACAAATTACCCAATTAAAAATTGGCCATATGGTCTGTTTTTATAAAAAAATTCTTGTAAAAATTACTATCATGTTGATTTTTATTATGGAACATCCAATATCATTCTTTAATCTGAATGAATTTAAAGTAACTACCTGATTCTATATCTTTTTTATAATAAATTATGCTGCTTATTAAACATTACGGTTACTCACTATGGTACTAAAGTAAACAGTTATAAAGTATTGCACTATTAGAATAAACTATTTTCATTAAAGGAAAAGTTATGATTATAGAACAGCTTCTGGTAAGTCCAATGGATGTATTTTGTTATCTGCTGGTGTGCCCCATAACAAAAGAGGCGGTGCTTATAGACCCGGCAGCCGATTTTGATACAATCATGCAGGCAATACGTAAACACAACGCTCATGTAAAATATATCATTAACACCCATGGACATTTTGATCACACATCAGGCAACAACACCATGATGAAACTAACAGGTGCAGAGCTTTTAATCCACGAAAACGATGTACGGCAGCTTACCGGTATTACCAACCGCCTCATGTCACACATAAACAGGGGGAGTGCTTCTCCAAAGCCGCTGCATACAGTAAAAGAAGGCGATACCATTATTTTTGGCAACGAAAAACTCACGGTGATGCATACACCCGGTCACACGCCGGGAGGCATCTGTTTGTATTCGCCAGGAAATATTTTTACCGGCGATACCCTGTTTACCGAAGGCATGGGACGGACTGATTTACCCGGAGGTTCATATCAACAGATCATGGAATCTATTTACCGGATACTATCGCTACCTGATGACACGGTAGTATGGCCTGGCCATCACTACGGACGATTTCCTAAAAGCACCGTAGCCGAGCAGAAGTGTTACTATATGTAGAACTATTAGATTGTGGGGTACAGTATATGAAACAATGTGCTATCATGCTTATAACACTGTCGCTCATCATTAACAGCTCGGCATTTGCTGACTTCCCTCCCTGGGATGCAGATGTTATCGTGGCACAAAAAACCACTGAACGGAGGCAATCGGCACCAGCCATACACAATGCAGCCGGAGCAATAGGTTATTTCTTTATCCGGATGTTCCAGGTAGTTATTTCCCCCCAGGATGGACCAAACTGCCGCTACCGCCCAACATGCAGTGAATACGGCAGACAGGCAGTTATGCGCTATGGACTTGTCATGGGTGGCTTTTTAGCGGGAGACAGGATTATACGCTGCAATCCCTTCGCCATACCAAACCATGATCCCGTGCCACAAACACTGGCTGAGCACCCATGAGCGCATTGCTGTTACTGACACTCTTCTTTGTACATCCTGATGACGCCTTTGTCCACAAGCAGCAGCAATTAATTTCCACACTGTATTATACGGCCAATTATTACCAGTGTATAGCCGAATCCAGACGCTATAGTATGCTTACAGATGACAATATGGATTACACCATTGCACTGTGCTATTGCAAAGGCAACCAGCTTGCTACAGCAGTTGCTATCTTGCAAAAAAAAGAAAAAAAAGAATACTGCGATTACCTTCTTTTATCAAAAGTGTATACATCGCTGCAACACTACCAGGATGCGCTCCAGGCACTTTCTTTGTGTGATACATCAGCGCAGGATAAACCTTTACAAATGTTGTATTATCAAAATATATTGGCGGTGTATATCAATCGCTATGACTGGGACAATGCACTGAATGTTTATACAGAACATAGCGACAGGCTACAGCAGATGCACCAGATATACACTATATTGAATGCAGCCCAAAAAGAAAAAATTAATCCGTATGTTGCAGTAACACTTTCTGCCATCATACCGGGAAGCGGTCATTGCTATGCCAGGCACCATGCAGACGGACTGATAAGCTTTATAACCGTTGCTGTTCTGTCAGCGGCAACGTATATAGCATATTTAAACGGCAGCTTTGCTCTTACCTGCACTTTGGGGACATTAACTGCAATAGGGTATGCAGGCAATGTTTACTCAGCATATAATAGCGCAATCCATACGCAGGAAACCATAAACAATAACTATCGCACAGAACTTAACAGGTACCTGGAATACAACCCTGAACAATTTTTACCGCAATGGATGAAAAAGTGAAACGTTGCATGATATTGTTTTTTATTTTTATGGTGCATGCACAACAGATTGATGCTCACCCGCTTCTTGAGCTGGCTGATACTTTTATGAACAACAAAGAATATTATCATGCCATCACCGAGTGTATGCGCTATCAGTTTCTTTTCCCTGATGGCAAGGAGTATCCTCAGAGCATGCTGATAATGTCAAGGGCATATTTTTTAGGGGGCAACTATTACCGGGCAACTGATATAGCGTACGATTGCTACAAAAAATACACGGGCACCATGTATGGCGATAGTGCATTGTACAATCTTGCAGTGATGCGCCTTATGGAAGGCTCGCCATTTTTTGCGTATCGCACCTATCAGGAATACTTTTCCATATACCCGGATGGCAAATACAGGGAAACTGCACGGTTGGATTTTATCTATGCACAAATTTTGTTAAACAACATCCATGATGCAAAAAATAATGTGGATGCATTTATTAAACAAACATCTGATGAAGAGCTCCGCAATGAAGCTATGGCATGTTTACAACTGTTGCATGATTATGAAAAGCGTCCCCAAAAAAATATCTGGGTTTCAGCAACCGGTTCATTGCTGGTGCCTGGTTTTGGTCATTTTTATGCTGGAAAATATACAGTAGGTGTGCTTTCATTTGTATCAACAACGCTGTGTGCTGCACTTGCATACAGAGGGTATACCCATGATAATAATTTTCAGCTTATCTTTTTTGGGCTTGCTGGATTTACCTTTTATCAATATTCACTGGTAAGCGCGGTGCTCAATGTAGGTGAATACAATAGCAACAGCATCAACCAGTTAAAGAAGGCTATACACATTACAGTGCAAAAAAGGTTTTAATGTATGGATGAAGAAAAGCAAATTAAAGATATTGAATCACTGTTGCGAGAACGCAAACCACTTGCAGAGATTGCACAGTATATACTTGAAGGTGCATTTGTTGAACTCGATATGGAACGGAAGGACTCACTTGACCGTTTTCTTGAATTTGTCTATAGCAAAGTACAGCGAGGCAATCCTTACATTATACACCTGGCATACCCAACAAAACGAATGACCGACACTGAATTAGAAACAAAAGTAAAAGAGCTAATCAACGTGCACCTTAATCCTGATATTGTGCTGCCTTTGCTTAAAATTTTTACCCGTAATGTTCACAATGCCGATAGTAACCTTTATATAGCTTATCTTATAGAAGCAGATAATATTATAAAATCAATCTTTGATACCTACCTGCTTTTTAAAAAAGATATATTTGAAACTGATAAAGAAAAACGCACTCAAAATGTCAGGCGAATGCAGCAGTTTTTAGCTCATATTGAGTCAGAATCCGCATCTCCACTGGATGCTGCCGCACGGTTAAAGTATATACTGGAATTTATTGCGCTAAAGCAAAATGTTAAACACATCTATACTATGGATGATATTGCCCTATCACATTAGAATCCATATTTTGGCAAACGCTCAACAACTGTCTCCCTGTCCAGTTCCATCTCCCGGACATATATGTTTTTATACCGCTTTGAATCTTCATAATTTTGTATATCGTTTAACTCCGGTTCATAGTTTTGAATCAACCACCACAAAATATCCTGAAGATCAAAAGGATTTGAATCTACAACAGTATATTTATACCATAGCTGTCTTCCTTCCATCGCTTTAGCAAGATCAGGATGTCGGGTAAAAATAGGATCAAATAAATTTTTTAAACCCAAACGCATGCCATCACGCCAGCAGCTATAAAAAAGTATATAATGATACGTTTCCTCACTACGTTTTTCCATCAATGCAACTATACCGGCAAGCTCAGGGATAATTTTTGTTATTGAATATTTATCAAATTGATACATTGGCGACCACGCTAACGTATAGAGGACTTCATCCTGATATATTTTCTTTTTCATACGATTCCTTTTCCCTTTTTTGCTTAACATTTTTAATTAAATCATTCAACAAGGCAAGTATTACATCAATTCTGGATGAAACATCACAATTATTTAATAACATCACCCTTTTATCATAATCCAGAATAAAATAATTGGCAATAAAGTCTGAAAGCTGTACCGCATCAGAAATAAAATTTAAAAGGTGAATGAGTTTATCTGACTCATCTACATTGATTAAAAAAATAAGTTCCTGTGACTTTTTTCTTATCTGCTCTGTTACCTCATTAGTAACTATCGCCCGCTCATGAATTTCAGTAAAACTGCATTGGAATATTCCATGCCTTTTATCTATTGTTACACGTTTTATCCCTTTAAACGTAATAGTATATTTATTGTTTGATAGTTCTGATTTAACAATTTCGGCTAATGTTGCAACACCCTGCATTAATATGAAATCCGCAATTTTTTTTACAGGATACACAATAACCTTATCACCTGGTTTTAACGTATACAAAAACCGGCTGCGCTTTAGTTCTACTGTAATAGTACAATGTGGAAACAACACCTTTTTAGAAAGATAAATAATATGCAACGATATCACCTGAATAGTATTATTTTTATAAGGGAACCTTAATAATTGCTATGAACATTTGCAATCATTTTATTTGTTATTCAAAAAATTACCCCTATTATATCATTATAAACAATGATAACCTCGCAGCAAGTAGAGGCGTATTGCAATGCGCCCCAAAAAGCAATACCTCTCCATTTACAGAGAGTTGCATAAAAAAATATTGCAATATTATTTTATATAGTTTATCATTACAGTATCAATTATTCATCATAAATTTAATGGTAGCAGAGGTTACTATGGCAGAAAAACGAAAATATAATCGTGTCCAGAAAAAATGTAAATCTGTTGTTGAAAGCATGGAAGGTGTAACATACAGTACAATAAATGATATCAGTGAAGGTGGAATCTTTATATCAACCCCCGAGCCAATCCATCCTGGCAGTACAGTTGATGTAGAGCTGTGCCTTTCACCTGAAGAAAAGATTACCCTTAAAGGAACTGTACGGTGGATACGAATTAAGGAAGAAGATAATAAAAAAGCCGGCATGGGTATTCAATTTATCCCAACCCATAAAGAAATTGAAAAACTGAAAAAAGTGATATCACGGTAGTTGCTGTTTACAGATTAAAAGCCCTGCATTGATAAGTTTAGCATCCCACTGTATAGTGATAAAATTTTTATACTGCTGCAGTTGCTGTAGTTTTTCCTCTTCAAGGTTTTTTATTGTATTCCTTGAACGTGTTATGGCACTGTGCATGTCCCTATCATACCATCTTTGCTGGCATTCCTGCCATTCCAAACGTTGTTTAACATGAGCTATCTCTTTTGAGTAATGGTCTTCAACCCGTTCAGTATAAGGATCAACCTCCAGTAGCATCGATTCTTTTATCCCGGCTATGATATGGTGTATTTTTTGATCGAGCACTTTGCGGGATTGATTATAGCAACTATAGATATTGTGTTGATAGTACTTTACCACAGCATCATCAACCACACTGCTAACAATACCAAACTGACGCATTGATTCACTGGCAATGTCTTCTATTGTTGCATCATCTGCTGCATCATCCATTGTGTTATAGGGGATAAAGACAGGTACAATGCGCTGCATCGTTTCCTTAGCATGAATAGTAAGCAGATAGTTGAATACAATTCCACTACAATCATATGAATATTGTATTTGCTTTATGCCCGACAATCCACCAAAAGTAT
>JAKPOE010000043.1 GCA_029548025.1 Spirochaetota bacterium | reverse complement strand
TGAATGTATGATAATCACATTAGAACAGATTAGAAAGCTCAGTATCTTTTTAATTATCCTATTTTTGTTATTACTCTATAACATATATTCAAAATTATTCTTCGACTGGTATGGTATTGACATTATTGTCCGTTCATATTCTTTTTTATTTTCATTTTTTTGTATATTCAACTACACGCAAATTGATATTGAACAGTACAAAACCATATACCAAAAACGATATCGTTCTTATGCAAACTTTTTATTATTTTTTGAAACTCGCCTTATTCCATTTTTATTTATTTACTTTGTATCCACTCTTCATTCTTTAATTGACACTATAAATAAAAGTAACTGGCCATATGCAGGATACTTTGGCATTTTAGATGGACGCTTTACCAACATTGTATTTTATTCATTAATTCTTTTTATTGTGTTACGCTATAGATTAAAACCTTCATTAGCCATTCCTATATTTATTGGAGCATCAATTGCCTTTTATTTTTTAGATAAAGCAGTATACGATACTATCATTGCCGGATGGGGGCTTATTATTTTCAAAACAATAAAGGTTGCAACAATTACAGCCGTCTTACTGTTTGAATATTTTCAATTACATATACTTTCAATAGCAGCTATATCATTAATTACTGGAATACTATTAATAACAGGGGCTATGAGCACATATATTATGTTATACTATCAAGCTGAAGAACCAAAAACAAAAAACGAGATATCAATAAAATTGCTACGATATGGAATACATTGGAAATTAGACAATCTTAAGGAATCAATAATAACATCACTGAACTATAAAGATTTTACTCTATATTCTACATATCTTACCTTTTTAGGGATACCCCTTGACTTCACCTATGATGAATGGTTAAGACTTCTTTTTACCGATACCATTGAAATGTCAGATGATATCGCATTGCATTTATTGCAAAAAGAAATAAATATCCCTTTTGATTCCATAATTGATTATGCTTATAATGCTTCCATAATTCACAACCAGAAATTGCAATCGGCTCAACATTTAGCACAGCTTGCTGCACGTTTTGCCGATGGGAAGGAACAAAAGATAATTGATTTATTTGAAAAGGGAAATATGTCGTTTAAAATCTGGGCAATGAATGTTATGCAACATCATAACAAAATGATCTATATACCACTTTTATTGCCTCATTGTACCGATATCAATGAGACTATGTCATCAACAGCATATAGCACCATAACAAAAATCACCGGCAAAAATTTTTCATCACAGCTCAATCTTCCCTATAATAATCCAAAAGTATTAAGGGCAATCAAAGATTTTTATTTTCAAAAGAACACCATACAGTAATGGGGCAATTGCTGCATTGAGGTTTTCTTGCCATGCAAGTATTCCTGCCATGGTAAATAAAAAGAAAATGGGCAGTAATCCATTCTGATTCATCAATGCTTTCCATTAACATGGTTTCAATTTCATAAACTTTTTTTGAACTGCAATAACCAATCCTAAGAGCAACTCTGGCTACATGTGTATCCACCGGTATTGCTGGAACGTTAAATCCCATAGCTAAAATCACATTAGCCGATTTTCTTCCTATACCTGGCAAACTCATGAGCTTGCCCCTATCTGCCGGCAGATTCCCATGAAACTTTTCAATAACCTGTTGCGACAAAGCAATAATATGTTTTGCCTTGGTATGATAAAATCCTGTTGGTTTTATTATGTTTTCAACTTCATTGACATCGGCAAAAGCCATAGCAGCAAAATCACCATACCTTTTGAACAATATTGGTGTTACCCTGTTCACCTGATTGTCTGTTGTCTGTGCTGATAAAACAACAGCAATACAGAGCTGGTATATATTGATATATTTTAATGGCGGAGCAACATCAGGATATTCTTTTTTTAACCGTGTGATTATTTTTTTTGATGTGCCTCTATCAATCATGAACTATCGCCACAATTATATTTTGTGCCTCTTTTTTTCTTTCCTGTAATGCTATATCATCCGCTAAATCATCATTATCAATGTAATACCCACAAATAAATGGCTGGTTTAATTCCATTGCCGCAACGGTATGCAGATCATCCAGTGCTTTTTTTTTGTTGTTCAAAGCCAGGTAACATTGTGCCCTGCAAAAATATGCCTCAAAGTGCTGTGGGTTTTGTTCGATAGCTCCTGTACAATAATCTATTGCTTTGACAGTATCATTCATATAATAGCAAGCCAGTCCAGCACCAAACAGGATATCGTAATCAATATAGTTTTTTTGTATTAGACGAGTAAAATCCAGCATAGCCCACTCATAATGCCGTTTATTGATGTGTTCCCAGCCACTTATTATTGTTTGATTGATATACGGATCATTAAAACGCCAGTGGTGTTTGTGTTTTACATTCTTTGTTGTAGTACACTGTAAATGTATCAATACCAAACTAGCGCAAAAAATTGTTAAGGTTTTACTGCTCACTGGATTCCTGCCTCACTATCAACTGTAATAGATTTTTTACCTTTTGCAATGCTTTTGCTCTATGGCTTATAGTATTTTTTACTGACAGAGGAAGTTGCGCCATTGTTTTATCAAAATCAGGGAGATAAAATATTGGATCATAACCAAACCCGTTACCACCAGCAGGCTGTGTAGCAATAAAGCCATGGCATATACCCTCTTCGATATATTCTTTGCCATCAGGGAATACCAGTGCCATCACACAGATAAAACGGGCTGTCCGCTTATCCCACGGAACATCGATCATCTTTGAAAGTACAAGCCTGCAACGATCATCATCCGTTGCACAATTGCCATACCGGGCAGAATATACGCCTGGCTCACCATGCAATGCATCAATCACAAGCCCTGAATCATCAGCAAGTGCTGGCAAACCACTAACAGCACAAACATAGCGGGCTTTTATTAGTGCATTTTCGGCAAATGTTGCCCCTGTTTCTTCAATTTCTCCAATTTCAGGATATGCATCAAGTGAAGTAAAAATAACCGAAGGAATATCAAAAGCAACAATTTCTTTCATTTTTCCATTGTTTCTTGTAGCAACAACAACATCCATGGATCCCCTTCACTTAATGTTTATATGATAAACATAGAATGATAAATAAATGTTGCATGTATTGGTAAATCCTGAACAAAGTGTTATTCAAAATTTTATTGGAGCACTATTATTAAAAATAATTGCGCTGTATGAATTTGATAATGAGTGCTATATTATTATATGTTTCATATATATATTTTCAATATTTATTGTTGTATTTTCATTGAAAAAATTTACTATAGTATATAGTATAGATATTCATGGAAGAAAAAAAGCAGATTAATATATTACGTGTTGGTGTCGCAAATCTTACTGAACTGGAAGAGCTGGTTAAAGCTTTCCGATTAATGAATCAGTATTCCAAACGAAGAAGATTTGTGGTTTCACGCGAGGATTTAAAAGATATATATGGCAATATAATTGTTGAAAAAGCTCATGATATTAATATATCCGTTATTAAATTGCTACAGCGAAATTTTAAACCTGATACCGATTTTAAAATATTCAGCTCTGATGAAGGAATAGCAATAGTTACCTATTCGGAATCAATGGCAGGCAAGGATTTTTCTATGCAACTTATCGAAACAATCGGTAACATCGGAGGTGGTATATACAAACCTTTTATTGATGTAGTGCCAAATTTTCATGAGCTTTTTAAATTGTTTGAAAAGGGTCTTTCGCCAAAGTTAGTTGTTGTTGGTTATATTCCGGTAAAAAACGTTGTCCAGGAAGTCTCAATGTATAATGAAATAAAAAAATTTGACCCTTATATCAGATTGCTCGACATAACCCATGATGGTTTAAAACCAAAATCCTTTTTAAAAGGAGCAATACTATTTCATTTTGACAATACCATGAAGGTGTGGCACCGGCTATTGACAAAGATTATCAATGAATATACAAAACCATACTTCATGGAAGAGATTCCAAAGTAATGATAGGCTGTGATATAGTGCATGAATGAAAGAAAACTACAACTTTTTGCTTCTGTCATTTTGATCCTTACTATTATAACAAGCATTAGTATTACAATAATGCTCTATTTACAGAAAACAAACACTATCATGATTGTTCTTTCTTGTATTCTTTCTGCAACTTTGATAACATTATTGATTATCTTCAGGCTCATCCATAAAGTTTTTTTTACTAATAATATTAGAAAGATATTATCAGTTGTTGATAATTTTAAAAAAGGTATTTTTGTCCAACCTTCAAATGAAATTAAAGGTAACGATTTACTTTCAAAAATGTATGGTGAATTACTCATTGCCTCTCGCCATCTTGATAATATAATCAAATCGCAAAAAAACGAGATCGATAAATTTCGCGAGCTCTATAACAATATGATGTTTTCGATGAACGCTTATATCATGGCACTTGACTTTAACAATAAAATAATTTTTACTAACGAGTTATTTTTAAATAAATTTCAACTATCCCCTTCTGAAGTAAATGGAAAAAATTTATCAGATATTTTTTATTTTTTAACAGGTACGGTATTGCAGGCAATTGAAGAAATTAAATCGACACATGAATCAATAATTTTAGAAAAAGCTCATCTCATATCACATAACCGTATTAGTATCATCGCTGATATTAAATTATCCTTTATGATTTCCAACAATGAACCGCAAATTATAATGGTTATGGATGATGTCACCAGCAAAACAAAGCGCGACTACCAGATATCACTGATTACACGGTTGTCTGAAACAATTCAGAAAGATGATGCTCTTGACCATATTTTGCGTACTATTTTGACTGCGGTAACATCCGGCACAGGATTAGGATTTAACCGTGCAATGCTCTTTTTGCGGGATGATAAAAACAATATTTTATATGGCAGGATGTCAGTTGGGCCTGATACCCTTGACGAAGCTTTTTCTATATGGAGTAGTTTAAATCCTCTGAAAGGAAAAGAAATTTTAAGTCGTGGAATAAATGGAGATGATGTCCATGGTAGATTACTGAAAGAAAAGGTTGAAAGTACCTCTTTTGATTTAAACGAAGATACTATTTTTACTCAAACACTTCAATCAGGTGAAACAATTCATATCACTGATGCTTTACACGATCAACGAGTCAATGATGAAATTAAAAATTTTATTGATGTTAACGAGTTTGTTATCGTACCTCTTATAGCACTTAATAAAATTATTGGTATATTAATTGCAGATAATAAATTTAATCAAATGCCAATAACCCAGGATAGTGTTGATTTATTAACAGTATTTGCTTATCAGGCTGCACTTTCAATTGAAACCTATAACAACCTGGAATTATTAAAAAAGGAAATGGAAAAAATCAGACATCGGCAGGAAGCAATTGTTGAATCTGAAAAATTAGCAGCAATAGGGCGTATAGCTTCTCATATTGCGCATGAGATCAGGAATCCACTGGTAACCGTTGGGGGATATTCCCGAAGAATATTACAAACTGCTAATGCACAGCAGATAGATATACAAAAAATAAAAAAAGCAGCTCAAATTATAATGACCGAAACCGAACGTCTGGAAAAGATCCTTGCTAATGTTATGGACTTTACCCGACCATCACCTTTTTTGCTGCGCTTTAACAATATAAACGAAATCATTGATGATACTGCATCATTACTATCAAATCTTTTTCAGGAAAGGCGTGTAGAACTATCGCTACAATTGCAAGAGGTACCGCTTATTAAATCTGATTTTAATCAGATGAAACAGGTTATGCTTAATCTGTTACAGAATGCTCTGGATGCAACTCCACCGTATGGGATAGTTGAGGTAAAAACATATTCTGACGATAAAAAGGTTTATATGGAAGTAAGCGATACGGGGTCAGGAATTGTAGAAGAAGATATATACAGAATTTTTGAGCCATTTTATACCACAAAAACAACAGGCGTTGGTTTAGGGCTTGCAATAGTTAAAAAAATTATATCCGACCATAATGGTGATATCAAAGTTATAAATAAAGAACGTGGAGCTGTTTTTACCATTTCGATACCATTACCGTAAATATTATTTTTTTACTTTTAAAAAAAATGTCTTTGATTTTTTTTGTAGTCACTATACATTGATTATTAGAAAAGTATAATTGGGAGGTTGTTATGAAAAAAATTCTTATTGTAGAAGATGAACAGCATCAGAGGGAATTATATGCAATGGAACTTCAAGAAGAGGGATATGAAGTAGATCAAGCTACCAATGGCAAGGAAGCCGTTGATAAGGTTAAGGCAAATAAATATGATTGTGTGATACTTGATATACGAATGCCCGAGATGGATGGCATAGAAGCACTGGGTAAAATCTTATCACGCGATAAAAAAGTACCTATCATCATCTATACCGCCTATTCCAATTATAAAAGTAACTTTATGACATGGACCGCTGATGCATATATTACCAAGTCATCAAATTTAAAAGAACTGAAAGATAAGATAAAAGAATTGGTATCAACACGAAGCTAATGGATCTGCAGAACGTATTAAAAAGTACACTTGTTTTTATACTTGCAGGCGGGCAGGGTGAACGGCTTTATCCCTTGACAAAAGATAGATCAAAGCCATCAGTACATTTTGCGGGGATATATAGGATTATAGATTTCTCATTAAGTAACTGTCTTAATTCAAATTTAACCCGTATTATTGTTCTTACCCAGTATAAATCGCTTTCTCTGGACAGGCATATAAAGACAGCATGGAATCTTTATTTCCGAGAATCAGGAAATTTCATTGATGTTGTTCCACCACAACAACGATTTGATGAAAACTGGTATATGGGTACTGCTGATGCAATCTTTCAAAACATATATATTATCCAGCATGAAAAACCTACATACGTTATCATACTATCAGGTGATCATATTTATAAAATGGATTACCAAAAAATGCTTAAATACCATATTGAAAAAAATGCCGATATGACAATTGCTGCCTGCGAAATGCCAATTAATGAAGCACATCGTTTTGGTGTTCTTGAAACCGATAGTAACTTAAAAGTAGTTGGCTTTGAAGAAAAACCTCAATATCCAAAACCGGTTCCAGGAACAGAAAATGCTGCATTTGTATCAATGGGCATTTATATTTTTACCACCGATAAATTAGTACGATATGTTTCTGATGATCATAAATCAGATAGCTCTAAAGATTTTGGCAAGGATATTATTCCTAAAATCTATGAAACCGAAAATGTTTTTGCATACAATTATGTTGCTAATGAAGGTGAGCGTGCATACTGGCGTGATATAGGAACTATTGCTTCATATTATGAGGCTCATAGAGATATCATATCCATAAGCCCGATACTGAACCTTTACGATAAGGAATGGCCCATAAGGACTTATATGGAACAGTGGCCTCCAGCTAAATTTATTCACAATGAAGAAGGGAGACGCGGGATTGCCATTAATTCCCTCATTGCAAATGGCTCTATCATAAGCGGAGGCTATGTTGAGCAATCAATTATATCACCTGGTGTAAAGGTTAACAGCTTTTCTGAAGTACGTGGAAGTATTATTATGCATGGGTCAACTATAGGCCGGTATGCAAAAATTCAAAATGCAATTATCGATAAAGATAATCATATCCCAGAACATATGCAGATAGGATTTGATCTTGAAGAAGATAAAAAACATTTTATGGTTTCACCTGAAGGGATTGTCATCATACCTAAATCATATGTTCAATAAATTTATAGTAAATCCCATCCCATTGCGATACATTGATGCACAATACCATGTATGAGGGATTTACTATTGCTAATACTTCTTCAGAATGATACAGTACATCTCTATTGACGGAGGTAGGTATGAGCTGTAATTTTATCTTCTGTCTCCATAACCATCAGCCAGTTGGCAATTTTGATCATGTATTCCAGTGGGCATACAATGACTGTTACCGGAAGACACTTGATATTTTGTACAAATATCCTGAGTTTAAATTTGCAATTCACAACTCCGGTCCTCTTTTAGAATGGATAGAAGATCATGATGCATCATATTGTGATACATTAGCGTTAATGGTTGAGCGTGGTCAGGTGGAAGTAATAGGCGGTGGATTTTATGAACCTATATTTTCAATTATTAGTGACAATGATATTCATGGACAACTATCGCTTATGCAAAGTTTTTGTAAAAAGCGTTTTGGTGTTGAACCTGCTGGTTTCTGGACAGCCGAGCGGGTTTGGGACCCCGAAATACCCAGTCTGGTCTACGACTATAAACTTAAATATACACTGCTTGATGATATCCATTTCCGCTATGCTGGAATCCCGGAAAGCGGATTATACGGCTATTATATCACCGAACGTCTGCTAAAACCACTATACGTTTTTCCTATTGATAAATTTTTGCGATATTCCATACCTTTTAAACTTCCCCATGAAACTATTGACTATTTCAAGCGTCAGTGTGATAAATATGGGCACTGCGCTTTTGTTTACGGCGATGATGGTGAAAAATTTGGTGTTTGGCCACAAACATTCCAATGGGTATTTGAAGAAAAATGGCTGCAAAACTTTATCGAAGCTATTTTAAAAGAGGATTTTATATCACTCATTCATCCCGGAGAATATATACAGTACAATCCGCCCATTGACAGGGTTTATCTTACTCAGGGCAGCTACTATGAAATGTCCGAATGGGCGTTGCCTGCGGATAGTGGTGAGCAGCTTGTGCAATTGCACAATGAGATAAAAAATGCAGGAAGAGAAGCCGAGTTTTATCCTTTTTTGAAGGGCGGTGTATGGAATAATTTTTTAAACAAATACCCCGAGTCCAATGCAATCAACAAGCGCACCCTCTATTTATCTCGTGAAATCAATGCTATTGAAATAAAAACCGGTAAAGATATGTCACAGGCAAAAACAGAACTGTACCGGGCACAGTGCAACTGTGCTTACTGGCATGGGCTTTTTGGAGGTATCTATCTTACGCATTTGCGGAGTGCGCTTTACAAACATATTGCTGTATGTGAGGATATGATCTGTGCGGAAAAAAAACTAAACACGCCAGAAATAATACAAGGTGATTTTAGAAATGAGGGGCACGAACAGATTTTTTTACGCAATCAAACATGTAGCATTATTGTCAATCCAGCTTTTGGTGCTACTATTTCCGAATTTACCAATCGTAAAAAACGCACCAATGTTTTTGATACGATAGCGCGCCGTAAAGAAGCATACCATAGCATATTACACAATATTAAGGATGATGACAAAAATGCCACCAATGTACAATCTATTCATGAGATGGTTACAGTAAAAGAAAAAGGATTGCAGAAGTATCTTGTGTACGATAGTTCTCGAAGATATTCCTGTAAGGATTTATTATTTACCAGCTTGCCCCAACCTGATGACCTTATGTTTAACAGAATAGATTACATTGACTGCTCGTTGCATCCATTTTCATGTACCATGAATGATACTACTATCCAGTGCGATAGCTCATCGGATGTATTACCAGCAATAAGCAAAACTTTTTCAATTCATGCAACTAAACCTATTTTAACAGTACACTATGACATAGAAGGCTATAATGGATGGTTCGGATTAGAGTTTACTATAAATATGCTTGTCCCCCATTCGAAAGAATGTTACTATGCTATAGAAGGTGTAGCAGCAGAAAATGCCTATCTTGACAGTATGGGTACTTCCAGCGGCATAACTCAGGTTACTATGGTTGATACAACTCGTGATGTATCATTTTCATTGCAAACAAGCAAACCGTTTATACTTGTGCGCTACCCTGTTTACACTGTTTCACAATCTGACTCAGGATTTGAGAAAAATTATCAGGGGAGCTGCATGGTTCTTTGCTTTGAAACAAATAACTCACTCCATTTAGATTGTGAACTTACTGTACAATGAAATTGAATCGCAATGTGATTATGGATATTTTTATTTCACACTTCAGGAAAATCAATGAGTAAAGTACTTATCATGATTTCTCTTTTTCTTTTTTATTTATTTCCTGCAACAATGATTTTTGGATCTGCTGGTAGTGTTTTGGAGAATGCATCACTATCATGGTAAACAAATATTCATCTTTACTCTGCATGAGTGCATTAACGTGTGCCACTAAATCCTTTATCTCAAAATCCGAACGTATTATTTTTCTTTGTATATCATTCTGCACTATCTCCTGAATAAAATTATAATGGGCTTTTACAAATTCAATGGCATGTTCTTTCTCAGGAGTATCTACTTTACAATTGGCAAGCGCTTTAACAATATTATCGCCGGTCAATATTGATGCAACCTCATCGGCTACTAATATTCTCTCAGGCAGCTTTTCTTGATCATCCATTATAAACTCCCGCTACAAAAACTTTTCAAATTTAATGTATCCAACCATGCAACATGTGTCAATCAAAATAAATGCCAGAGAAACTATTCTCTGGCATTTTTGTGTAACAAAGCTATTGTTACTATAAGAAAGAGTAATAATGTCTATGAAAAACCTTCTTACAATTTCTGGGCTATCAACATAATTTTATTGGGATATGTTTCTTTAACCTCAATTTTAAACCCAATGCTACTCGCTTTACCAACCAATTCATCAGCTAAATCCGTTGTTTTGCCAGCAAACTCAACATCAATCTTTGACTGTTTTCCAGCCTGCCCGCGGACATATACCTTTTGAATGCCTCGTATCCTATTCTGTAATATATCACGGAATTTAGTTAAATCGTTATAATCAAGCCCTACAATATTTAATGTAATCATACGATGTGTTGCAGCTAACAAAAATTTTTTAGTAATCTGATTCATAAATGGACCTGATTTAAACTTACCTGTTTCTTCATCAGTACTGCCTAAAATCTTTACAAGGGCACTCTGAATAGCTTTCTTTGATGCTGCTTCAGCATTGATATGAGCACCTGGCATGTTGGTACTGGTTGAAGCTAAGATGCTACCGGTATAGACATCGATAGCTTTCAGGTTTAAGATTGCCTGTTTAGATTTCATATTTGCTGAATACTGCTGTAAAACATTTGACTGGTCTGTTGTTGTAACATCACCTACTATGATACATTCAGCTCCAACATCATCAAGCAAAAGCTCCTGTACAGCCCCACCAACCCGTCCTATCATCGCCTGCATCATCTTTGCTTTATCTTTTTTTATTAACTGCTGGACAGTTGCTGCATCCACAAATTCAAACCCGGCATTTTGCATAATCTCCATCATGGTAAGCTCTGTAACAGTGAAGCCTGGTTCATGCTTTTGACCTTCAAAGGTTTCATTGATGAGTATCATGAACTTAGGACGCCCATAATTTTTCAATGTTGCCTCTATAGTATCATTAACAGCCTGTGGATATACCTCACCATAAATTCTGACTGTATATGCACCTTCCTGTGCACCTTCTTTAATAACTTTCCAGTTTCTTACCATACCTGTTGATTTTGCCTCAACAATGGATTCTACTAGCGCATAATCTTCAACGACTGTACGTCCTTCTATGGAAGTACCCAGCTTCATCTTCACCAATTTGTTCATAGCATCATCAATGGCTCTATCACGTGCAAGTGCTGTATCATTATCAAATATGGCAGCAAACCCATCAGCTTCACCACACATCTCACATGCTGTTTTTGATGGTTTTTGTTGCTTCTGAGCACCTCCGCATGCCACTAATGCAACAATGATACATAAACTTGTCCAGAAAAAATATCGTTTCATAATTGGACCTCATAATTATTGAATATTTATTGTATATGAATGATACTATAGTACCATATTAAAGTTACGTCAAACCATTTTTATAAATTATCAATTACCACATTCTAAAATTACCAACATGTTCATAGGTTACTATTCAATCATAATATTCTCACTATTCTATTTAAAATAGTGTTGACAAGGACTTCCAGTATTAAAGTATTGTTAACTAAAGTTAGATGCAATTATTTTTTATGGATAAGGAGGGTTGTACATGAGCCTTTCAAGTTTATATAATCTGCCTGTCGACCAGATAACCAGAGAATCGTATTTTAATGTTGGCGGCATGCATGGTTTCATGCGATGGGGTGTATATATCTTTTTAATAATCGCTGCCATTTTTATTCTTTACAGCCTGATCCAAAAGGCACTAATCTGGAGGCGTGGCAAACCAGAACTCAGAACAGATTTCCCGGAAAAAAGAATTATTGCGCTTATTAAATATGTATTTTTACAAAAAAAAGTTTTACGCGAAAAATATGCAGGGATCATGCACGCCTGCCTGTTCTATGGTTTTATAGGACTATTCATTGTAACATTTATAATCCTGATTCAAGAGGACGTTACTGAACTATTCTTCCATTTTAAATTTTTGGTAGGGGATGCATACCTGTTATGGTCATTTGCAGGCGATATTTTTGGCGTTGCGGTTATTGTAGGGCTTGTTATGGCATTCTGGAGGCGTTATAAAGTAAAGCCAAGCAGGCTGGATACAAAACCAATTGATACCTTTGCACTGATATTAATAGCTTTTATTATCCTTACCGGATTTTTAAACGAATCGCTCAGAATAGCCATTACGGGATTCCCAAAATTTGAGGTATGGTCACCGGTTGGTTATTCATTAGCACACCTTTTTGGTTGGTTAAGTATTCCAACCCTTGAGATAACCCACTACATCAACTGGTGGTTGCATATGATTGGTGCATTCAGCTTCATAGGACTCATTGCTACCGATAAATTAGGGCACATCCTTACCACCATGCTCAATGTCTATTTCCAGAATCTTGACAATGAAAGTCCAAAAACAAAATTTGCAATGCCTGTAATAAGCCCAAAAGAATTTGAAACAGCCGAAACATTTGGTGTAGGTATGGTTGAACACTTTACATGGAAACAGCTTATGGATGGTGATGCATGTACACGATGTGGACGCTGTCAGGATAATTGTCCTGCATACCTGACTGAAAAACCACTATCTCCTAAAAAAATTATCAATGATGTGAAAGATGCAATGGATGATCGCATCCCGAAACTTATGACCGCAGATGATCCATCAACTGTTGAGTCAAAAGCTTTGATTGGTGAATATGTTTTAGATGATGAGATATGGTCATGTACCAACTGTGCAGCATGTATGGAAAATTGCCCCGTTCAGATTGAGCATGTACCAAAAATTGTTGATATGCGCCGTTATCAGGTCCTTATGGAAGGGAAGATGGCAACAGAGCTGCAAACATCATTTGGTAACATGGAAAATAATTCTAATCCCTATGGATTTGCCTTTGCTGCTCGTGCTGATTGGGTTACTGAAGATTTAGGAGTTAAAACATTAGCCGAAGACCCCAATGTTGATTTTGTATATTTTGTTGGCTGTGCAGCATCATATGATAAACGCAATCAGAAAGTAGCTCTCGCTCTATGTAAAATTTTACAGGCAGCCGGATATAAAGTAGGTATATTAGGTCCTGAAGAAGCATGTTGTGGCGATTCTGCAATGCGCGCAGGCAATGAATATCTATTCCATGCACTGGCAACACAAAACCTTGAAACATTCAAAAATTATGGTATAAAAAAGATTATTACCACCTGCCCTCATGGATATAATACCATTAAAAAAGAATATCCAAAATTTGCAAAAGTTGGCGTTGATTCCAGTGGTAATCCTCTTGAAGCAAACTATGAGGTTTATCATCACACTGAAGTTATTATGAACCTCATTAAATCAGGTAAAATAAGATTAACAAAACCACTGAACGAAACCATCACCTATCATGATTCATGTTTCCTTGGACGGTATAATACCATCTATGATCAGCCAAGAAACATCCTCAAGGCAATACCCGGAACTAACTTTGTCGAAATGAGCAGAAATCATGAGCGTAGTTTTTGTTGCGGCGCTGGTGGTGCACGCATGTGGATTGAAGAGCATCTGGGAACACGAATCAATCAATTCAGAACAAAAGATGCACAGGCTACGGGAGCAACCAGGATAGGTACTGCATGCCCATTCTGTTTAACCATGCTTTCAGATGGTGCAAACGAACTTGATATTCAGAATTTGCAGACATTTGATCTTGCAGAATATGTCTGGGAAGCAATGGAAAAATAATGTAAAAAAAATAGTAATACATTACAATTATGAAAAAGCATCGCCAATTTGACGATGCTTTTTTATTTTAATCAATTTAATCTATTTTATGAAAAGATTGTGGATATTGGTAGGTCAAATCGACATACACCTGTTTCCCGGCATCCCATATATCTTTATGTTTTTGCTGTACATCACCAATCTCTTTGGCTGGGACACCACCATATATTTTATAAGCAGGTATTCTTTGTTTATTGACAACCAGCGCATGTTCAGCAACTATCGCCCATTCTCCTACCTCTGCATTATCACTTACGGTTGCATGCATGCCTATTACTGCATTATCCATGATAGTAGCCCCATGAATCATAACCATGTGGCCAACGGTTACGCGTCTTCCTATTGTAACCAATTGCATGGGGCGTGCATGAATCATACACAATTCTTCAATAGCAGATTCATCGCCTATAATAATAGTACCGTAATCTCCACGGATAATTGCTCCAAATCCAATATAGCATCGGCTACCAATCCTGACATCACCAATTATCTGCGCAGATGGAGCTATCCATGTTCCTTCACCAATAACAGGCTTCCGATCATTAATCTCATAGAGTGGCATGCTACCCTCCCTTATTTATTGTCCTGATATAACTACCGGTACAGGAATAAAAGTAAATATAAAAATTATTATGCATAAATAACCCATTATTTTCTCTGCTGCTGTTAATGGCTTCCCATCAGGGATATAGGGATGACCTATCATAAGCAAACTTACAGTTAAAATTATCCAGACTACCCATCCCACCCATAAAAAAGTAAGAATACATATAATACCAAAGAATAGCCAGCCAGCATAGCGTTGCTTTTCCCCAAATAGTGCGTATAAAACATGACTGCCGTCCAGTTGTCCAATGGGCATAAGATTTAAGCTTGTTACCAGAAAGCCTATCCAGCCAGCCCATGCCAGCGGAGAAAAATATACATCATAACCCTGTGGGATATTGCCCAGTATCATTTTTACTAAAAAAACAAACAGAAGTGAATCACCGAATATAGGTACGAAACTATCACCAGATGGTTTCGGAAGAGGTTGTACACTTGATTGCATAAGTCCTACAATCACCAGTATACAGCTTATAATAAACCCTGCTATGGGTCCCATGGCTCCAATGTATAATAAAACACGTTTATCAGGAATGGGCGACTTTATGCGTATTATGGCACCCATGGTACCTATCAATGATGGAAACGGTATAAAATAGGGGGGTGTTGCAATAACTCCAAAATAGCGCGCAGTGATATAATGCCCCATTTCATGGGCAAAAAGGATAGCGAGCAATGATAATGAAAATGGTAAACCATTGATGATAATTTCAAGTATGGAACCACCGGCATTTGAACCAGCAATTGATGTTGTTATAAATGTCGCTATGAAGAGCAAAATTATGGTAATCCATTTTGGTTTATAATCAGCATCATATTGTGGTACAACTACTCGTTGCTCCATGTTAAGCGCTTCAAAATAGCGCTTGAGTATTATCTTTACTTTTGAATACAATGTTATGGTATTGTCCATGGTATTATTCTATTATTATCAGAGCATCCACAACTACAGGCTTATTCCCACTTATAATCACAGGGTTACAATCTATCTCGGCTATCTCTGGATGTAATACCGGTAGCATACTTACTGTAACAATCAATTGTGCCAGTGTATCCCTATCCACTTCATCCATATTTCTAAATTTTCCCAATAATGTCTTTGCTTTTATATCATTAAACATTTCATAAGCATCGCGTTTTGCTAAAGGAGCAATTCTGAACGTAGCATCCTGTACTACTTCAGTATATATGCCTCCTAGACCAAAAAGGACTGATTGAGCAAACCCTTTATTATTAACCGCACCAACCATAAATTCCCGTTTCCCTTCAACCATGGGGTATGCCAGCACCGGGATAGCATAACCAGCACGACTTTGAATGGTTTGAAATGCCTGCTTTGCTTCAATACTGTCCTTTATAGGTAACATAACAAGTCCCTTTTCTGTTTTATGCATAATATTGGGGTGACATGCTTTCATCACTATAGGATATCTCATGGATGTGACAATACCATCTAATTGTTTTTCATCTTCAATCAGCCTTTCATCAGGGATTGGGATGCCATACAATGACATCAATCGTTTAGCCATATATTCATCTAAGGCTTTCTGATTATTCTTCTTAGCCTCCAGGATAATTGCTTTTGCTTCAGGGTTGCTTTCAGGTAATGTGATAGGTTTATACGGTAAACGGTTTATAATTTCCTTATAGCGTAATAATGAAGCCAATGCCTTTGCAGCCTTTTCAGGTGCGTCAAACACAAGAACATCATGATCCTGCATAGCTTTGGTAAAATCATCCTGATAGTCATAAAACGATGACATAACCAGAGGGATTCCATGTTTTTGGGGGATAGTTCCTGGTGTATTCAGATCACTGGGGAACATATTGATAATATCCTCAGGATTCTGGATATTTAAAATCTCCCGTATATGGGGGTATACTGCTTCAACAAATCCTCTTCTATAGGCACCATGTATACAGAGCGCATCTATCTCACCACTTTGTATTGCCAGTTCTGGAATTGTAATGGTTAATACATCTAAATCCAGATTAAAGGTTATATCAACAGGGTTGCCTGCCTGTGCATGGGGTGGTATAAGAGGTTTAATTTTACTCTGTAATTCCACACTAAATGTTGGAACAATAAATCCTTCTTTCTCACAGCTATTTGCCATTGATGTTGCAGGACCTCCTGAATTGGTAATAATACCGACGCGGTTTCCCTTTAACCGTGGCTGTGTTGCCAGCATATACCCATGAAAAAAAAGTTCTTCAATAGAATGGACCCTGATAATACCAGCCTGTTTAAATAATCCTTCATAAATATAATCCGGTCCAGCCATAGCACCGGTATGACTTGAACCAGCACGAGCTCCAGCCTGAGAACCACCAACATATTGAGCTATAATCGGCTTTTTTGGTGTTATTGTTATAGCCACATCCAGAAAACGTTGTATATCACGTATCCCTTCAATATACAGTGCAATAGCTTTTGTCTGTTCATCATTAGCGAGGTATTCTAAAACATCAATAATGGATATATCTGCTTCATTGCCAACACTTACCGCTTTACTCAATCGTATCCCATGATTCTTTAAATAGTGAAGTGATTGGGTAATATATGTGCCACTCTGGGTAGCAAATCCCAGTGAACCTGGCCTGTCAATATATTCCATAATCGTTGTATTCAATGATATTTCAGTATTGACAATACCCATGCAATTTGGACCTAAAAACCTGATTCCATTTATGCCCGCCGTTGATTTAAGCTTATCCTCTAATAGTTTGCCTTCCTTACCAATCTCTTTAAATCCTGCGCTGATGATAATAGCTCTTTTGGTACCTATTGTGCCAAAGTCTTTTAATGTTTCGGGAATGTTATGTGCAGGTATAACAAAGAATGCGCAATCGACAGCCTCCGGTAAATCAAGTGGCGATTTGTACGTTTTTAATCCAAAAACCGATGCCTCTTTAGGGTGAATAACATAGATTCTCCCCTTATACCCATCTTTCATAATGCTGAGTAAATGCAGTGTTGCCATCTTTAATGGGTTGTTGCTGGCACCTACTACTGCTATTGATACAGGATTGATCAATTTTTCAAGGGGATTCATACTATCCTCCATTTGTTTTTTTATGCATTACGACATAGCATACTTATTTTGCAATATAAAAATGAATAATCGTTATTTAATTTATGGGTTACTTTATATAAAATTTTAAAAATGATGGTTGTACTGTCATTATACTATTGTTATTATTTTACCGAAAAGCCTTGACGAACATTCGTGCCATTTTACGGATGATAATAATGATTTTTTAAAAATGGAGGCAATGGTATATGAAGATCAACTTTGATTTAGACAACAAAATAGCTATTGTTACCGGAGCAAGCCGTGGAATTGGACAGTCAATAGCAAAAGGTTTAGCAGCGCATGGTGCAACAGTTT
>JAKPOE010000014.1 GCA_029548025.1 Spirochaetota bacterium | reverse complement strand
GAAAATGTGCTGGTTGAATTTTTTGAATATTTCAGCAGGCGATTAAAAGAGATTAATTCCGATAACTATCCTTATAATCTAACCAGTTATTATGAAAACAGGTCGTATACATTTGATTTTCATAAAGAAAAAGGCATACATTGCCTGAAGTTCTACTGGGGACCACCACCAGAAGTTATAGAATTTAATAAAAAACAAAAAAAATTGCTTTAAAATAGCAATACAAACCGCTATAATTTTATTTTTATAAAAACACTAATGAATATATATCATCGCTGCAGAATACAGCGGGCAAGTACCTTGCTTTTATATAACATTATTTTTAAGGAATAAATACTGCACTAAAATTAAAAAAATTATATTACAATGCAGGTTTTTTAACTATGAATATTAATCAAAATTATTATGAGCGATTTAGCCGTACTTCACTTTTAATAGGCAAAGAAAACCTTGAAAAGCTATTCACAGCACGAGTTTTTATTGCCGGACTTGGTGGCGTTGGTTCATATGCCTTTGAAGCACTGGTTCGCGCTGGGGTGGGTACTGTTCATATTATTGATTTTGATACTGTAGAGATATCCAATTGCAACCGGCAGCTTTTAGCTTTAGGCAGTACAATAGGAATTCCAAAGGTTGACGTTGCCGAAAAAAGAGCAAAAGATATCAACCCTGATGGTATGATTAATAAAAATAAAATCCGTATAACACCTGATAATGTTCACGGATTAATCCCTCACGACATTGATTTTGCTGTTGATGCCATTGATGACGTTGATGCAAAAACATCACTTATTACAACATTGCTGGGGAGGCATATTCCTTTCATTTCATGTATGGGTGCGGCTAATGCATGTAATCCGGAAAGTTTACGAGTTAGCGACATTAGTAAAACACAGTACTGTCCGCTGGCACGCACCATGCGAAAGCGTCTCAAAAATATTGGGATTGCTGGAGGATTTATGTGCGTTTATTTCCACGAGGAACGTACAGGCAGTACAACCAATGTTAGCACAAACAATACAAGGGGAAGTTTATCGTATATGCCGGGTATAATGGGACTTGCCGCTGCTGGCTATGCAATTAATTTTTTAATAGGGAGATAGCTTCACCGGTAACTATCGCCAAACATTTTTTAATGATTTGCTGTTATACCCAGCGATGATAAAAGCACTACAACCTCGTAAGCTGATAAATCGGTATACATAACAGGAATGTCCTCCTCATCAGCACGTTTGACAAATTCATCACGGGGTTTTATTCCACCTGCCACTACAATAGCGCTAAAATCTTTTAATGATGCAACTGCCACAGCATTGGGATGCGTTAAAATGGTAATCCAGATATTTCCTTTTTTACCGTTAGCGTTAACATCCGAAAGCATATCGCCGACATAACCACCAGTAATGCCTTTTGTGCAATCAGCTTTTGTGGTTAACAGTTCAAAATTTGTTTTTTGCTGGATTTCGTTTACAGTGATGTCCATAATCAAATCTCCATAATGGTTGCTTGATGTTATATCTATGCATATCTTTGTACCTTCACCTGGTCTGGAGCAAATGCGCATAACATTAGCATTGCGTTTAATATTCGACAAACCCATACCTGCACCAAATCCAAGCCTGCGTATTTCATCGGTTGCTGTTGAAAAACCCTCCTGTACTGCCAGCCTGATATTTTCTATCCCTTTTCCTTTGTCCTTTACCACCAGATGTACTGAATTTGGTCTGCAATATGCAAAAAAATATCCAACGGTGGTATACGAAACAACATTTATCTCCGCTTCATATAATACTATTGCTACCCTTTGAATCATATGGGAAGGATATTCCCGCGTTCTCAACTCACGCTTGAGCGAAGTCGAAATCCTCCCGGCATTATCAAAATCACCACCTTTCAATGTATATGAAAATATATGATTTGCACACTGCATGCGCTAAACTTTTTAATCAACTTTTTCAATAGAAGCTTTCATACCTGCACCATAAAGTCTTCCGCAGGTTTCAAACATTATACATTTTGTTCTCAGCAATGGTATATTTTTACGTTTTGCCAGCTCTACCGTATCCATCTGTGGAACTTTACCCCGTACAAATACCACACCAATAAGATCAAGGACTTCCACCGTACGCACCACCTGCGGATTGGTAAGGCCGGTAATAAACAATGCACGCTCTTTTGCATATGCCAGCACATCACTTAACAAATCTGATGCAAAAGCTGTTTCTACATCTACAGTATTGAGCATTTCTTCTCCCACTATGACATCAGCATCAAGAATTTTTTTAATCTCGGACAATTTCATATTATTTCTACGTTTTCCTTATTCAGAAGTTATAGTACAATACACCCATTTTACATTTTTTCATACAATTATACATATCACTTTTTAGTCAAGTAATAAATATCATCCTTTGACCATCCCTCTAAAATAGATATCGGCGGCTGTCATAATAGCTTTTTCTAAATCTAATGATTCATCATTAACCGACCACTGAAAAACCAATTCTTTGATGGACCCTACAATACACATGGACGTGAAATAAGGATCAAGCATGGGAAACACCCTCCCCTTTCCCTGAGCCTTTGCAATATAATCTGCAGACATGGCAATAATTTTATTATAAAAATCATTAAGTTTTTGTAAAAGTGTTTTATCCAATCCCATTGCTTCTTTTAACATAATACGTGCAAACGTTTTAATTTTTGGATCGCGAATAAGGTATTGGGCGATAGTTCTATAGATATTAATTACTTCGGTTAATGGTTTATCCATTGAAATATCAAGTACACTTAAAATACGGTACATCTCTTCCAGTTGACTATCTACTATCATATGTAATAAGTCATCTTTACCATTGAAGTGAAGATAAAATGTCCCTTTAGCTATATCAGCTTTTTTCAGAATATCTTCCAATTTTGTATTGTGATACCCTTTTTTTGAAAATAGTTCAAGGGCAATCATCATTATTTCTGATTGTCGTTTTAATCCATCACTGCGTTTTTTTGTAATCTTCATCACTCCCTCAATAATACAAATTGAGATACATTGATATCAATACTAATAAATACAGGCTAAGAAATTTCAAATACATTTTTATTATAACATACCACATTTACTATATCAAGTATCTGAAATTGCAATCAAGAGGTCATCCTTAATCGTAATCCAGCATCTCAATTAAAGAATAGATTCTTCATTTGCAACCGCTCCCTCAGAATGACACAAAGTACTGCATCTCACAGAATGACAATGTGAACTGTGTCATTTTGAAACGTAGAAACTCATCCTGAACGCTGATTCAGAATCTAACGTTGAACATCTGGGTTCCGGGTCAAACCCGGAATGACAATTTTGCAGGTTCCCATAATAAAAAAGATTTGCAAATACACATATATCATGTACTCATTTACTGTATCATACTTTTTACCTTAAGGGATGTCATTATGAACCTGCTATCACTCTTTGCACCGCCACCGGCAAAACCACAACTGCCAGAAGAAAAAGTAAAAAAACTTTACCCACGCTTGCGATGGCACATCCTGCAAGCAACATTCATCGGGTATGCCACCTTCTATATAGTCAGAAATAATCTTTCCACTGTTGCCAGAGATATGCAAACAGCGTTTGGCTATGACCATTCACAGATTGGGAGCATACTGGCAATAAGTGCGTTACTGTATGGGATTGGCAAATTTTTGCTTGGCTCTGTCTCGGACCGCAGCAATGTTCGCGTATTCATGCCGGTTGGGCTTATACTAACCGCTTTATGTAATTTTGCATTTGGTGCAACGCAGAGTTATGCCATTCACTTCTGGCTATGG
>JAKPOE010000008.1 GCA_029548025.1 Spirochaetota bacterium | reverse complement strand
AACAAAGCTATCCAGTCCAAAACCAACCAGCGCAACACTGCCTGCAAGTGCACCAGCAACAACTGAAACAATCCCTTCAATAATATTATAGGCAATTGTAAATAGTGAAAGATTAAGTGCTTTTTTATATAATTGTTCCATAGTTAAACCTCTCAATTAATTTTTATGTGATGCTGTTATACCTTCCCACTTCATTTTCATTCGTTCACAATAAATGCACCCCCAACAGCATCTCAACACCAGGCATTATACCGTAAATTATTTTTTTTATTATGTTCGATAGTTATTGTTAATCATATCACAGTGTGAAATATATCACTTCGTATAATTGCCTTCCATTCATGATGAGCAATAATTCTAATCTTTTTATTCTATATTTGAACCTCCAATGAATTATTTTAGATTATTCCCTATTAATTATTGAAGCGCTCGCTACAATACCTCTTTTGCCCACTATGATAGCTTCCAAGTAATCTCGTGTAATCGACCATTACCTGTAAAAGGTATGACAATAGCTTCGATATAGTGTTCCAATGAAAAACTTCTACTTACTTACTAAAAATCATTATAGATTGTAACATCTTCAAAAAATTATTCCTATAAATATTGACAATTATGAATCTTATTGTATATTATATAGTGCAGGGGACGATTTTGGTTTCGACTGCAAGTATGTGTCTGTAGCTGCATGTCGAGTTTCTGCTGGCTCGTTAAAACTGGCAGGCTAAAATAAGTGCAAATAACGATTTAGCTCTCGCAGCTTAATCCCTGCGGGCGTCTTTACCTGTTCTGCTCCTCTGGGGATGGTAAAGGCGTAAGATACAGAGGATAGCTATTAAAAATTGATCCTGATTTAATAGCAAATTTAAAAGGATCTGCTCATTGAGAAGGGTTCCTGTTCCCCAAACCAATGAAAAGATTAACGAACAGGATAAACATGTAGAGGCTGCAGGTGTGTATTGTAGGACGCGGGTTCGACTCCCGCCGTCTCCAAGTTTATTTAATTTTTATTATACCAATTACAACACTGGAAAAAACTAAACTTTTTTATGAGCAATAAGTTTGTCAATATCTCATAGCATTTAATCTAAAAAACCTATTTTCATCAATGTACGCACACATCGTGTATTCATCTCATTCAGCAATAAATCCCATAACACCTGCGTAGAAAATTCACTGGTATTTTTTCTATCATGGTTATAATCAAAATATACAATCTTCAAGTTTTTATCAATAATGACAAAAACCGAATCATAATCTACAAATCCCATACCATATGATACCACACCATACAGTTCATAGATAGCCAGCAAATCAATACCCTTTTCAAATATTAGTTGCAGTTCTGCTTTATTCTTAGTGCAATACGAAGTAACAATACCTGTTGCTTTATAGTATAAAAAATCACCATCTAATGAAGTTTGATAAAATCGGTC
Source organism: Spirochaetota bacterium (assembly GCA_029548025.1). The sequence continues at coordinate 7,285 of JAKPOE010000008.1, read as the reverse complement.
ATCATTGGATTGAAACGTGGTAATTGCAACGTTATCGCTATCAATAATAACTATCTCTTTTATTTGTTTATATCCAGCAAGCATGGACTGTAATGTTGTAACATATCGTGTATACTCAACAGGACTGCTTGCAGGTATTCGTACCAATATCCCAACCTTATTTACAGCTTTCATACTGGGCAAATTTTCATGGAGCTGTTTAGGATTTCCCATACTGCAGGTAACAATGAAACATAAACAAATAAAAACAGTTAATGTATAGTACCTCATCATAACTCCTTTTGTTTATAACGATTACTATTGCCAAATCTATAATTTTAAACCCGGGTTTTAAAAAAATTTTTTTGGCGATAGTTCATGATAATGGAATTTTTCTTCCTAAATTAAATGCTTTAATATTCATGTCCAAAAACTTCTCTTTAACACTCTGCCGTATAGCTTCTTCCCAAGCCTTCTGATCAAACTCCAAAAAATTAGATAAAATCCCTACCATCACTATATTCACCGCTTTGTTTGATCCTGCTTCCTTTAATACCTTAGCTGTATCCACAACATGGCATTTCCCAATATTACTACATAACCAGCTCTCAATATCATCAGGATACTTTGCTAAACCTGCCTCAACTGGCGCAGGATTAACCTTAAATTTATTTACAATAAGCGTCCCATTTGTTGATAAATATTCTAATTTCCTCATTGCTTCCAGTAATTCCAGCGCTATAACAAAATCGGCTGTACCTTTTTCAATCAATGGTGAATACACCTTTTCCCCAAAACATACATGACAATCAACACTACCGCCTCGCTGGGCCATGCCATGTACTTCAGATTCCTTAACATCATATCCTGCATTCATGGCAACCTGCATTAATATCTTACCCGCAAGGATAACCCCCTGACCACCAACTCCCGCAAAAATGACACTTTTCATAAATATTCCCCTATTTTTTCAAAATACATTTCCGCAATGAAATAATAACCGAAGGTTCTTTAGCTGCAATTTCTTCTTTTACAGCTTTTTCAAACTCGTCCATATTTTTTGGATCAAGTTTTCTAACCCGCTTTACCCCAACAGCTTTGCACAAAAGTTCAAGATCCAGCTCGTGTGTATCCTCTCCCGTAAGTGTTTTCCCTGTTGCAGGATGATCTTGATGCCCGGTCATTGCAGTTACCCTATTATCCAGTATAATAACCGTACCAGTTCCTTTATTATATACTAAATCAATTAATGGTGTAATACCCGAATGCACAAAGGTTGAATCACCAATGACAGCAACACTATTTCGTGCCATCTCATCACCGCGGGCTTTCTCAAATCCTGAATGCATACCAATGCTGGCACCCATACATCCCTGTGAGTGCATCGCAGAATATGGCGGCAATACTGCCAATGTATAACAACCGATATCGCCATTAACAACAATATCTAATTTTTTCAGCACCTCAAATACAAAACCATGAGGACATCCTTTACATAATGCTGGAGGTCTTCCTGGAATATTCCCGGGATATAGTGGTATTTCATTTTTAGGCATCTTTTTATTGATAGCCATATCGATTATTTCAGGAGTTAATTCTCCACATAGCGGGATTATTTCTTTCCCTATCGGTTTATATCCTAATGTTTTTACATGCTCTTCTATGAAAGGATCAAGCTCTTCTACTATATAGAGTTCATCTATCTTCCGACAAAATTCATGTATTTTTGCATCGGGTAATGGCCATGCAACACCGATCTTTAATATTGATGCATCGGGGCATACATCCTTGACATACTGATATGCAACACCATTGGTAATAATACCCCGCCTTGTTGAATTCCATTCGATGGTGTTAAGATCACAGTTATTTGAATATTCTTTCAATTTTAGCATCTGTTTTTCAATAAAAACATGTCTTGGCCTTGCATGAGCCGGAATCATGACATATTTCTGTGGATCCCTGATAAATGGTTTTAAATCAACTTTTATAGGTTCTTCCAGTGTAACAACACCCTGTGAATGTGCTATCCGTGTTGTAATACGAACAATCACCGGCCTGTCATATTGTTCTGACAATTCGAATGCCAATTTAGTATATTGCCGTGACTCTTCAGGGCTTGTAGGCTCAATCATAGGCACCTTGGCAGCTCGTGCATAGTGGCGATTGTCCTGCTCATTTTGTGAACTCCATGCACCCGGGTCATCGGCATTAATAATAACAAATCCCCCGTTTGCACCAGTATATGAAAAAGTAAATAATGGATCTGCCGCTACATTCAGCCCAACATGCTTCATTGCAGCCATTGCTCTAGCACCAGCAACTGATGCACCGGCAACAACTTCCAATGCAACTTTTTCATTGGGAGACCATTGTGCCTTAATATTTCTATACTCAGCAGCTATTGTTTCTAAAATTTCTGTGCTGGGAGTACCAGGATACGCTGCAGCTACATGGCAGCCTGCTTCATAAGCACCACGCGCAATAGCCTCATTGCCCAGCATAACTTTTTTTTGCATTGCATTACTCCCCAATTAAATCAATTTTTTTTATCACATTAAATCCCTCTTCAAGAAGCGATTTTTTTGCTGTTTCAATATCTGAAAACTTAAAAATCATAACAGCCTTATCACCACGTTTCTCAGTAAATGCATACATATATTCAATATTTAAATTTCGTTTAGCAAATATTTCAAGTGCTTGTAGCAATGAACCTGGTTTATCATCTAATTCAATAGCCAGTACATCGGTTGGGGAACAAACAAATTTATGAGAACGCAAAGCTTCTATTGCTTTTTGAGGTTTAGTAACTATCATCCGTACAATACCAAAATCTGATACTTCTGCAATAGTTAGCGTAAGGATATTAATATTTTCATCTGCTATTACTTTTAATGCATTCAGTAGGTGTCCTGGCTTATTCTCCAAAAAAAGTGATAATTGCGTTACATTCATGGTTATTCTCCTAAAAATAAATTTACGTGGGCACACCACATTGAGTTAATTCTACGAATATTTTTTGCTTTATGAATGAGATCCTGCATCATTTACATCTTTATTCTCTACAAATTACGTTTGTCAATAACGCGTTTTGCTTTACCTTCACTACGCTGCAAGGTACTTGGTTCTACCAATGTAATCTTAGCACTGATTCCCAATACGCTTCTGATACGCTGTTCAATCCGCTCAGTTATTCCCTTTAATACACCCAGTTGATCGGTGAATATTTTTTCATTTACCTCCACCTTTATTTCAACATCATCAAGAGCACCTTTGCGATCCACGATAATCTGGTAATGAGGTTCAGTACCTTCAACTTCCATGAGGACTGCTTCTATCTGCATGGGGAATACATTAACGCCCCTGATGATAAGCATATCATCACTTCTTCCCGTAACCTTTTCCATTTTAATCATTGTCCTACCACACTTACAGGAGTCCCGATATATTCTGGTAATGTCTCGTGACCTATAACGAATAACCGGGCATGCCTCTTTCGTAAGTGAAGTATATACTATTTCACCCTGTTCGCCTTCTGGCAATACCTCTCCTGTTTCAGGGTCTATTACCTCAACATAAAAATGGTCTTCAAATATATGCAATCCTGACTTCTGGCTGCATTCGCATGATACGCCAGGACCCATGACCTCACTTAATCCATATATATCATATGCATCAATTCCCATACGATTTTCTATCTCTTTTCGCATACTTTGAGTCCATGGTTCAGCTCCAAAAATTCCTGCTTTAAGCTTTGTTTTTTTAAAATCATAATCAGGCATTTTCTTCTCAGCATAATCTGCCATATTAACCGCATACGATGGAGTACACACGAGGATAGTTGTACCAAGATCCTTTATCAACATCAACTGTCGCTCGGTATTGCCTGCTGATACCGGGATAACAGTAGCACCAAGCTTTTCAGCACCATAATGCAATCCCAATCCACCTGTAAATAATCCATATCCATAGGCATCCTGAACTATATCCTTCTCTGAACCCCCTGCACCAACTATGCATCGAGCAATCAGCTCAGCCCACACCTCAATATCATTTCTTGTATACCCGGCTACGGTTGCATTCCCCGTAGTACCTGATGAAGAATGTATCCGAATAACCTTTTCCAATGGCACTGCAAATAAACCATAAGGATAGCTATCTCGCATCGTCTGCTTCATGAGAAAAGGAACATGCTTCAAATCATCAAGAGAGGAAAATTTATCGGGATTAAACCTTGCCTTATCAAAAGCATTCTTATAATGGGCAACATTATTATAGGCATGTTTAAGCGACCATCGTAACCTCTCCAGTTGAAGTTCTTTTAACTTTTTTACTTCCATTGATTCATATTCTTTATTGAACATTGCCAGCTCCTTTTATATGGCTATCTCTATTTAAAATTTTTAAGATGGAAGATTTTATTAATAATTATTAAAATTGTCAATAAACTTGCAAATGTTTAAAAAAAAATTTAAAAAATAATTGAGTTTTTTATGGTGATGTTGTGAAATTTTTTATAAATATCTATTCTATTCTGGAGCGTACCAATTATGCAAGACTATTTAAAACTTTTTATGATTACTGTCACTATTCTGTTGTGTATAACAGAACCAACTTTTCCCAGCGATTATATCCAGAATCTAAAAAACGGCACATGGGAGCAACGAATCACAGCCATGAACACACTCGGATATTCAGGGAATAAAAAAGCCTTCTGGTATCTGGTAAAATATCTGGATCAACAGTTCCAATCAACTAATCAAAATTTAGCTATACGGGTACGCCAGACTGCAGCACTGTCTTTAGGCAGGCTTAAAGATGATCGCGCCATTCCCTATCTTGTTGAACAATACAAAAAGGAACAGGATCCCGAGGTTAAAAGGGCTATCCTTTTTGCTCTCCGTTTTTTTAAACCAAATCAGGATACTATTGCTATTGTTAAGCAGGGGCTGTCCGACAGCAATAAAGATATTCAGTGGGAAGCTCTTATAGTTGCAAGTATCTATTGTGATTCGTCGTTAGCAGCAGATGTTGCCCAATTAGGCAAGGATGATCCTGAAATTAACGTAATCTCTGCATACATTCAGTATATGATTAATCAAAACAAATCCGAAAACGAGTCCATCATGCGGAAATCATTACAACACAAAAATCCTTCCGTACGCTATTGGGCTTCACACTTTTTAACAAAGTCATTGGGTACAGCAGCACTTGAGGATATTATGAAAGCTCAGGAAATTGAATCGGTGTGGTGGGTTGCAAACGAGATGGAAGATAATATCTATATCCTTGCACGCAAAAAATTTAATGACGAAATGGTTGAACAACTGGGTTCATTCAGGTTTGTTATTGATAAAAAGGATAAACAGATACAATAAGGCTATTTTAAGTTTGGCGATAGTTTCCACATATACTTTCCAACAATAGCATTAAGCGGGATAGTACCAAACAATCTGCTGTCGGTAGGGATGTCCCAATTATCACAAATCACAAATATATGCCCATTGGGGACAGTTATCGCAGCAAGGTTATCTCGCACAGTGAATCGTGGCGGGAACGTCCTGGTATCTTTTTGCACAATCTTCCAGTGTATATGCAAAGGAATGCCGTTAACATATATCCTCTTATTAATAATCTCAATGGTATCACCAGATTTTGCAATAACCCTGCCAACCTGTTTACCTGAAAGGGGACTTTTGTAGAGAACTATCGAACCTGTATCAACTTTTCTTGTTTTATAAAACCATGCATAATCATTATTGTGTAATGCCGGTTCCATAATGACATTATTAATTTTTACAGGAATAAAAAACAACCGGATAAGTATAAATCCAAAAATTAAACCTGCAAAAATAAACAATACCTTTGCAAAAATATTAAACGAATCTTTTGTCTCCATATGTATTGCTACTTTTTTATCTTATTTCAGCATTTCAAGTGCTTTTTTAAACTGAGGTATGGATTTTTCTATTACCTTTTCAGGCACGCAAAAGGCTAATCTAAAATAGCCAGGCCCGCCAAATCCAACCCCGGGCACTGCAAGTATATTAAAATTTAAAAGATGCTTTACAAATATAACATCATCTTCTATGGGCGATTTGCAAAAAACATAAAAAGCGCCTTTAGGGGTAATAAAACTATACCCGGCATCTTTGAGACCATTGCAAAACATATCCCGCCGAACTGCATATGCATTGACATCCACCCTGTCAAAGGCAATTCTTTCAACTATCCGCTGCATAAGAGCAGGAGCATTGACAAATCCCAATATTCTGTTACACAGTATTAGTCCTGCCATAATAATATCTGCTTCGGGCATTGATGGATTTATCGCAATGTATCCAATGCGTTCACCAGGAAGTGACATCGTTTTTGAAAAAGAAGAAACAACCATTGAATAGTTATAATGTGATAAAATACTGGGAACTGTGCTACCATCATATATCAGTTCTCGGTATGGCTCATCTGATAACAGGTAAATAGGCTTCCCATATTTATTTGAATAGCGTTCCAGCAGTGATGATAATCGTGTAATATCATCATGTGAATAGATAACACCGGTAGGGTTGTTGGGAGAATTTATTAAAACTGCTCTTGTTTTATCATTGATTGCTTTTTCCAGGGCATCGACATCAAGTGAAAAATCAGCATTGGTGGATACTAATGTTATTACTCCATTATGGTTGGAAATATAAAATTGATATTCTGCAAAACAGGGTTTTGGTACTATGACTTCTTCACCAGGATTTAATATGGTTTTCAAAGCTACATTGAGCCCTCCTGCTGCACCGCATGTCATAATAACATGTTTCCCCTGAATATCAACATGATGATCTTTTGCCACCTTTTTAGCAATAGCATCTCGTGTTGTTGTAAATCCTGCATTTGGCATGTATCCATGTGCTTTAGGGTCAGGTTTTGATGCTAATGCTTTTAACGTTGTATAAAATGATTCAGGTTGGGGAACATCAGGATCACCTAAACTAAAATCATATACATTATCTTCACCAAATTGCGCTTTAAGTTTTGCTCCTTCCTCAAACATCTTCCGTATCCATGAAGAGTGAATCATCGCTTCAGAAATATGCGTAGCAACTGACATGGCAACCTCCCATTACAATAGCAGGATAGTTATTGGGGAACTATCTTGCAATAATAAAAAATTCTTCTTTGTTATTATCATACTATTTCCAAAAGATTTTTATCAAGTCTTTTTCATATAATATTTACCATTTTTATACCATCCCATAGTAAAAGCAACCTCTTAACATTGTTTACTTTTTATTTTTTATAGACTTCTTTGTGC
>JAKPOE010000459.1 GCA_029548025.1 Spirochaetota bacterium | reverse complement strand
TAAGAATGACCGGGCAAACAGTTGGATACAGTGGAGAGCCTACAACCTACGCAACCGGTAACAGATTTTATAGTAATAGCATTATAGACTGTGCAAAAGATACTTACAGCGCACCTCATTACAATGCAACTGGAGGGCTTGAGATAGCAGGGCAGAGCGGTATGCTTATTTATGATAATTATATCAGCGGAGGCGCACGTTACGGTTATGGAATTAAAGGCGTTTCTAATTATGGTTATTTCAAGGGGCTGAAGATTTATGATAATACTATTATTACTAATAACAGGTTTACTGCCGGAGCATATGATTTTGCAATAGAATTATGGTCACAGAGGGGAGGAGTAGAGATATACAGGAACAGGCTTTGGGGTGCGCTTGACTTTGGAGGCTACGACACCAATGATGAAGGATCTTATGGTTACGCCGCCAGAGTGTTTGATAATGATATTGGCAGAGATGCACTCCCAGCAGGTGGTAACGCATACGGTATAACTATTGAGTTAGGTCATCATGGGGGGCTTTATATTTATAGAAACAGAATACATCATGTTGAGGTGGCGATAGACTGCCAGACAACATCCGCTGACATAGACCCCGGACAAGAGGATATTTACATTTATTATAATCTATTCTATAACTTAGGGTTAACATCAGGAGCGTATTCTGGTAAGGCTTTGACATTCAACGCAGAGGGTGCATACACTTCTACATGGGACGATATATACTTTGTTAATAACGTTGTATATAATCCCACGCTGACAGGTAGAACAATAATGGACTGCGAGGATAGCGGTAACACATTTACCAATATAGTATTCAGAAACAATATATGTCAAGGCTTCTATAACGCAGTCAAATGGGATTATGGAACAGTTGATGGCTTATCTATTGAGAATAACCTGACTTATCTTGTGAATAATCTGCACAACTTAACAGGAGTTAGTAATGATGTAATACAAAACAACGTATTGGCAACCGATCCGGAGTTTGTTAACCCAGGCTCAGACTTCAGATTACAGTCAACATCTGATGCTATTAACGCAGGCATAGCACTTGGTCTGTCATTTATTACTGCTGATTACGCAGGCAGAATGGTAGCCGACCCGCCAGAGATAGGAGCTTATGAATACCAAAAATAAAACATAATGTTTGAATAGAAAAGGACTTTGTATAATAATTTTGAAATAAATAAGTACAAAGAAATGTTTTTGATGTGCAACAATTTAATAATTAACTGAGAATGAGTGTAT
>JAKPOE010000446.1 GCA_029548025.1 Spirochaetota bacterium | reverse complement strand
AATCTGGTTTTTCATGCACTTTTGCAAAAAGGCGATCATGTCGTCGTCTCATCAATGGAACACAATGCAGTGATGCGTCCTCTCAGACATTGGGAATCACAGGGTATCATCACACTTTCTTTGGCAAATGCCGATGGCAATGGTTTCGTTGATGATGACATTGGTGCTTTCATACAGCCAGCCACCAGATTATGTGTTATTAATCATGCATCCAATGTTAATGGTGTCGTACAGGATATAGCATCTATTGCAGGCAGAATAAAAGAAATCAATCCTGATGTTGCAGTGCTTATTGATGCTTCACAGAGCACCGGGCTTATACCTATTGATATACAGGCAATCAAATGTGATTTTGTAGCGTTTACCGGGCATAAAGCATTATATGGACCTCAGGGGATTGGTGGACTTGTAATAAATACAGCAAAGCACTTACAGCCGTTTATCATGGGTGGTACCGGCAGTAAATCTGAAAGCCAATTCCAACCGCAGTTTTTACCCGATAAATTTGAAAGTGGTACGCTTAATCTTCCGGGTATTGCTGGACTTAAAGCAGGGATTGACTATGTAAAATCCCGTATGGATGAAATACACCATAATGAACTATTGCATATAAAAACCATAGTTGAAGGGTTGTCATCCATTAAAGATTTGAAGCTTTTCTGGAGCAGATCGTTGCATAATCAGATTGGTGTTATATCAGTAGCTCATAATCATATACCCTGCAGCGAGATTGGACAAAGGCTCAATGATGAATTTTCAGTTTTTGTACGCACCGGTTTGCATTGTGCACCGCTGGCTCATGAAACACTGGGTACCTATCCTAATGGGACGTTACGGGTGTCAGTAGGTTTATTTACCAACAAAAGTGATGTCGATGTATTTTGCAAAGCAATAGAAATCATTTCAAAGTGAAGAATATGGACTATTGTTATTTATTATTACCGTCAGTACATGATGCAATGAAAGCTGAGAAGCTTTTATTACAATCAGGTTGTGCAATACAGGTTATTGCCACCCCGCGGGAAATATCGCATAACTGCGGGGTGGTTATAAAATTTAGCTGTGCTGAAATCAATACGGTACTACTATCTTGTAAGGAACTGTCGGCAGAACAAAAGATATTCAAAAAAAATAGTAATAATGTGTATTACGAAATTATCCCAGAGTAGATTCTAACTTCCTGATGCTTTCAGCAAGTATCTTATACTCTTTTGAATTTTTTGGAAATGTGCTCTGGTACTTTTTAAAGTACTTTATCTGTTCCATCTTCCACTGTTTCATATCAAAGCTGTTTTGAATCATAAATAATCCCCCTTGTACAATACTGTACTATAATTGTCGTAAAAATGATCTATTCCATTGAGAAGAAAA
>JAKPOE010000429.1 GCA_029548025.1 Spirochaetota bacterium | reverse complement strand
TTTTGTGCATATAATGGGCAGATCAGAATGTGATGGGTGAAGCCCTGCTAATGGATTTACTTCTAAAAATTGGGGGTTCCCGTTGCTGTCGCATTTTAAATCAACACGTCCGGCATCTAAACAACCTAAAACCTGCCATGCGCGCAATGCAACATCTACAGCCTTTTTTGCAATAGCATCTTCTGCAAATCTGTACTCTACCAGTTGCTCGCATTGCTCTTTATTGGCAAACGAATAGACGTTTTTTTCGGCATTATCCAATAAAATTATTTCAATTATTCCTGCAGATCGGGCATTAAAACCATTCCCCAATATCCCCGCGGTAAATTCCCTCCCCGGAAGGTATTCTTCTACCAGAACAGGCTGATTAAATTTTTTTAGAAGGTGAAAGCAGGTATTTGTTAATTCCAGCCTATCATGAATCACTGAAGATGCAGTAATCCCTTTCCCTGTCCCTTCAGCATACGGTTTTGCAAATAACGGATAGGTAAGTGTGCATCTGTTACAATCATTAATATTTGTAATGAGCATAGATGCTGGTGTTGGTATGCCATTGTAGCTGATTATCTGTTTTGTCATGGCTTTGTTCAGGGTAAGCGATAGAACAAGCGGATCAGAAAAGGTGTATGGGATCTGATAGGCATCCAGAAGAGCAGGTATCTGAGCTTCTCTGCTAATGCCAAACATCCCTTCAGCTATGTTGAATACTATATCCCAGCGCTGTCCATCAGCTAATCGCTTTATAAGATGTTTGACATTGCCTATCCTATCAGTAAAAAAGCCCAGATTTCCAAGAGTTGTATCGATTGCATTGATTGTTTCTATGCTATCAAACTCAGCAATAGCTTCTTCATCATATCCTGATGCTCTGTAGTCATCACGAAGATCGTAGGTTAGCCCAACACGCATGCCACTATCAGTCATTGAGTATTAGGATAATAGAAATATTTGTGTTCATAGTTTTTTAAAACAGTGGTATTCCCATCGATACCCTGAAAGTAGTCAGGTAAAAGGGGTATTTTCCCACCGCCGCCAGGAGCATCAATTACATAATGCGGGATAGCCAATCCTGTTGTATGCCCGCGTAATCCTTGAATCATTGCGATTCCCGTTTCAACAGATGTACGGAAGTGGGCTGACCCAACTATAGGATCGCATTGATACAGATAATAAGGGCGGACACGACATTGCAACAGCAGATGGTAAAGTTTTTTGAGTGTTTCAACAGTATCGTTGATACCTTTCAGGAGTACTGTTTGACTGCCTAAAGGTATACCGGCATTTGCAAGCCTGTTGCAGGCTTTCATTGTTTCTGGTGTAAGTTCATCAGGATGGGTAAAGTGAATATTTATCCATAAGGGATGGTATTTCCGTAGCATGCTTACCAGCGTATGGGTAATACGTTGAGGCAACACAGCAGGAACCTTGGTGCCAATTCTAATAATTTCAACATGGGGTATGGCTTTAAGACGTGATAGGAGGTATTCAATCATTGAGTCGTTCATTGTCAAAGGGTCGCCCCCAGAGATTAAAACATCGCGTACCTCTGAATGTTGTGCAATATATCTGATTGCACCTTCCCAATGCGAAGTGGAAAGATTGCAGTTTGAACGCCCAACAATCCGTGAACGGGTACAATAACGGCAATATGTTGAACAAAAGTCAGTAGCTAAAAACAATACTCTATCGGGGTACCGATGCACCAATCCTTGGACGGGGGTATCATTATCTTCTGCAAGAGGGTCCTCTGATTCTCCTGTACTATGGTGAAGTTCATTGATTGTAGGTATAACACAACGGCGTATGGGGTCGCCATAATTATTCCTATCGATAAGGCTTGCATAATACGGTGTTATTGCCATTGGCAACTGA
>JAKPOE010000410.1 GCA_029548025.1 Spirochaetota bacterium | reverse complement strand
TTTTCTTTGTCAATAAGATCGATGGTAATTGAGTCCATAAAAGCACACATTATCTTTAAACCAGCACCAATTCCTTTTAAGGAAATCTGCTGGCCATTTACTCGCACGCTGAGTCCTTTTTCCGCTTTAGATGAATACTTTACGATTTGATCAAAATAATTTGAAGCTGTTTTATCCGGCGTTTCTTTTATTGATTCCTGCAAATTTAATCCCTTCCCCTGATCAATGACGACAGCTTCAAATTCATCCATAGTTATTATATACATAACTGTAATCTCACGCGTTTCAGGGCCATAATGAATGTTATAATTTTTCCGTATGGTTTCCTGAATAGCGTTTGTAAGTGCCTCATCCATTGATAAAACAATCTCATCAATTTCTTCCCCGGGATAGTTCAATGTGTTAAGGTCGGTTAACAGTTGATTGATGACTGTTGGTACGGTGATAGTATCAGCACTAAAGCTATCGATATACTTTTTTATTGTATTATCATTCATATATTCTATCAAAACATGAGCACATGGTTGATGTTTAAAAACAAAAGTGTTGATGTAATCTGATTATAGCTCTCATTATAACAATCTCCAAATCAACACGAAATACAGTACATCGTTAATTGCAATTATTAAAATCCATATACTATAATGCAATTCATTATTTTGCAAGCTAATTTCTTTATTTTGAGCGATAGTTATCGTATATAAAAAACTATACTACTATAAAGGTATTTTATTTTAAGATCGTTATCGTTTCAACCCACTGTATATTGAATATATCGCTATACAATGCATGGCATCAATAGAACACTATGATAGTCCAGTGCTATTCACCATTGTGCTATCATGCAAGTCTTTATTAAAACATCTATCATCAACTTTTACAATAACTTTCTCCCGTTTATTTTTCTATACAATATACATTTAAAGCTAAATTCATGCCTTTGTACATGTTTTGTAGCAAACGCACTGCAATAGACAACAAACATCTGTAATGATATATCAGGCTTTTCATGTATTGTAAAAATAATGCTCTATGCTCTCCTGAAATGCAGGTTGTGGTAACACCATCAATTAAAAAAATAGTTTTTTTCATCTAATAACCAATTGAAAAAAGGCAGCTTTGTTGCTATTGTGAGTATACAAGGACAGGCAAAATAAAGTTTTATATATGAATTTAATACTTAAATCTAAAAAAAATTACTATTGCAATAAATCACCATAATCTATAACAATGCAACGACAATCAAAAATAATTGAAATATCTTGAAATGGATTGCTATGAAGATTAAACCAATGACCGCTGTTTCTCTCTTATTAGTTTTAGTTCAACTAATTGGATGTAAACAACCAAAAGATTATATCACAGCAGGAAAAATTGCCAGTGGATTAGCCAATGATGTTTTACTGGGGCAGATGCTTATCATTGCTTTGCCATCAGGTGTTGTTGATGATAAGACAATAGCTATAATAAAAAAATACAAGCCGGGAGGCGTTATTATCTTTGGTTATAACCTTACTGATGGCTCCTGCAAAACATTCTGCAATGATCTTCAAAATATTGCTATGGAACATATTGGTATCCCTTTGTTTATAGCCATTGACCAGGAAGGGGGCAGGGTAAAGCGCATTCAAAATGGCGTAACGCAGTTTCCCGGTAATTTTGCACTTGGTGTCATTAATAATCCATCAAAAGTGTACCGGATGGCACAGATTGTAGGGATGCAGCTTAGAATAGCAGGCATCAATATGAATTTTGCTCCGGTACTTGATGTCAATAACAATTTCAATAATCCTGTTATCAATATACGTTCCTTTAGCTGCATACCTCAAGTTTGTGCTAATCTTGGAGCTGCATACATTCAAGGATTACAACAGTCACGATGTATTGCTGTAGCCAAACATTTTCCGGGGCATGGTGATACCTATCAGGATTCGCACATAACATTGCCGGTCATAAATAAAACTCATGCATCATTGAATAAAACTGAATTCGTCCCTTTCAAAAAAGCAATATCTTCCGGAGTAGAATGTATTATGACGGCTCATATTGCTTTTCCCCAACTTGGCATTGTAAAACCTGCCACCATGTCTGAATATTTTTTAAATCATTTATTACGAAAAAAAATGAAGTTTGATGGTTTAATCATTACCGATGATTTAGAGATGAAGGGTATCAGCGGTTATTATTCACAGGGAACTGCTGCTGTTGCAAGCGTTAAAGCAGGGGCTGATATTGTGTTGATAAGCTCCTATGAAGATCATGTTCAGGATATTATCAATTCGTTATCAAATGCAATGGTAAAAAATGAAGTATCAAAAGACAACATCGTATCAACAGTAAAAAAAATTATAGAGGTTAAAATGCGTTATGGTATCATGACAATCAAAAAAAATAAAATATATAATAGTAATTTTAATGGGGGCGATAGTTACCTGGAAATGATGCAACAGGCTGATACACTGAATACTGAATTATCAAGGGAGTCAATAGTGTATCACTCAAAAAACGATGATTTCACTACATTTATACCAGCCGAAAACAGGAAAGCAACTATCCTTACAACGGATAAGGAAGTTGAGGATATTTTTAAAGCTATAAATGCAGATGTAATACATTCAATACAGTTATTGAAAAATAAAAAAATTCTTTTTATTGATAGTGGATGTTATACTACGAAACAGTTGCAATCAATTATTAAAACTGCAAAACAAAACGATTGCAATACACTTTTATTGGTAACTGGCAATCCCTATCCCTATCTAAAAGAATTTGGCGAGTATCCTCTTTTAATGTCTTTTTCAGATACTCATGAATCATTGCACCAGATGGCGCTTTGCCTGAGTGGTGAATTTACACCAAAATCATCTCATCCCTGTTTAATGATTGATAAATGATACAT
>JAKPOE010000402.1 GCA_029548025.1 Spirochaetota bacterium | reverse complement strand
TGAAAGGTAAAGGTATGCACGATGCGTTATTATATCAAAACTGGGAGAAGACACAGTACAGGGCAGCGGACTGGTTAAGCGACTGGGCAGCGCAACAGGGGCGCCAGGATGCCGAAGACTGGAAGACCAATCAAAAGAAAGAAGGGATACTGGGACTGGCATGGTTAGGATTAAGTAAAGCCGGCAGCCTGCTGTCAGGTGCATGGGATAGCGTCAGTGAGTTTTTTGAAAAAGGGATAAACTGGGTACAGGGTGAAGGATTTTATAGCAATAAGGAGATAGCGGATAATGCAGCGTTTGCGGCATTTCATAAAATGGCTGTAAAAGAAGCCTTTCAGAAGCGAGCACAAGAAATTCTTGATAGTTTTTACAAAGACAGCAGGGAGGTAACAGACGCAAAGAAACAGGCACTAAAGGAAGCAGGTTATGACACAACACAGTTAGAGGCAGAAATAGCAAGACGCAGGCAGGCATTAGAGGAGAAGAAGGCACTTACACAGCATAAAGAACAGAAGAAGAATGTAGTTGAAATAAAGGAAACGGATTATTATGATGTAGATGATTATGGTGATGGTAAGGATTGGGTTAAATTTAAGAAAGAAGGGGAAGGATTTAAGGATTATTGTTTAGAAAATCAGCAAGATCATAAATATGTTGCGAGGGAGTTTGCTGAGATAGTATCTGATGCTATAGATGAATTACACGATAAAACAGGTAAAACTCTATATGTAAATGACTTTAGTCCTGAGCCAGGGAAGAAGTCAGAATTTGGGCATCATGACAGGGATTATGATAGGGGATATGTAGTGGATATAAAATGGGTTTCAAAGGATGATAAAATTTATGCAGGTGATTATGATAATTACAAGAATCTATATGACCGGGAAAGTACATTAAAGTTAATAGAATCGTTTATAGAAAGTTCGAAAACATATTTAAATAATAATGGAAATCGAAAAATGATAATTTATTATAATGATACAGATGTAATGGAAAATATAAAAAATAAATACATAGATATGATTAAAAAAAATTATTTGAGCATAAAGTATGCAACTGGGCATAGTAATCATATTCACATTGGTCTATATAATAGGCCAAAGTGAAAAATAATAAAAGGAGTGAATGATTATGAGAGGAAAATTACAAAAAATTAGTATTATCCTGATAATACTATTGTCAATTGGATGTAGATTAGAAAAGGGGAATAATATGAATAAAGAAGAAAAAGTAAAGAAGGAACAAGAAGAATGTATGTTAAGTGTAGAGGAACAAAGAAATGCATTGAAGGAGTTTGAAGGTTTTTGTAAAGAATTATTATCAAAAGCTGAAGATGCAAAAGATTTAACAGAGCTAAAAGAATATTTTGTAAGTATTCCTGGGTTTGAAAAAAATGAATTTTGCGCAATGGTAAGACCAGTAACGGTGAAGGATTTAATTACGGTTTTGAAAAATCCAGATTGGGTCAACAAAGACAATATATTTGAGAAAAGTGTAATCTGCATATCATTTATAAAGGTTATGTCTGCCAAGACAATTGTGGATGGTGATGATGGTTATTTTATAAGTTTAGAATTTGTTTATAATGGTATAAAAAAAAGATGGGAAATTTTTAATTTTGAAATTATGCCTAATCCTTAAATGGTATAGTAATATTATCTGAATTTTTGTTAGTAAAATCTTAAAAAAATGAGTAGATATCAATTTAGACTATTAATGTGTAAAAGTCATTTATGTTAAAAAAAGGATAGAGCGTACCCGTGTAATTTGGAGTTAGGGAGTTTGTTAATTGTGCTACATTATAAATGTTCGAATTAAAAATTTTTTTTACTAACTGTATTCAACTGATCTCTGAAGACAGCTATATTATCTATGACGAAAGAAAATTAACAGCAGCCGTACAGGGAGGTACGGCGCAATATGGATGTGCGCGAGCACATACGATGTGGTAAAGAAGTATAAGTATGGCAGGTATGATATAGGTAAAAAATGGATGCCTATATCAAATGATAAAAGAATAATTATTGATTGAGGAGAAAGACTATGATGAAAGCTATAAAATATATCACTATGTTTTGTTTATTGTTTTTCATTACATTGGTTAGTGCCAATGAAAATGATATGCGTAAAATATTTGATAGTATTGTTTATACTAATGAGCCTGTAGCAAGTTCAGAATTAGTCGAGAAAGGGTTGCCAAAAGACTTTTATGGAGCAAAGAAAGCATTTGATGGGAAAGTTGAAACAGCATGGGTAGAAGGAGTTGAAGGTGATGGAATTGGTGAGTATATCATATTTAATTTGAATTTTGCTTCTATACCTGGGTATGATGAATTTGAAGATAAAAATAAATATATAGAAGTTGAATTAACAATAGTGAATGGTGTAGCAAAAAACAAGAAGCTATATGAAATGAATAATAGGGTAAAAAAGGCGATATTAGAAGTATATGAAGCAGAAGTAGCTATACGGCAGATAGATCCATGGGTACTATCTGAACAAGAACCGATATTGAATACGACATTTGTACTTAATTTAAAAGATGATATGAAACCAAAAAAGTTTTTACTAAGATTCAGACCAAAACAAAAACCTATATATGGATTAAGTAGTAGTTTTTTGTGTATCGGCAAATTGATAATAAAGGAAGTGTATCCGGGAACGAAATATAAAGATACGGGGATAAGTGAGATACAAGCAAAAAGGGTTGATGATAATTAAAAAAATACTGCTACAAGCAGGTTTAGCACTAATGTATAGTGTTTTTGGGATACAAGAAAAAGATATTAAGGCAACAGTTTTTTGCTAAAGTATCACACGAACACTATGGAAATGGCTGGTGCATAAAGTTTTTTCATTTGAAAGCAAAACAGCGGAGGCAGGATGCCAGAGCGCCATACGGCTCGTGCGAGGACATAGCCACGAAGGCAAAGACATACTACATACAGGGGGTAAGGCACACCGCCGTGTGAGGTGCGCTTGAGGGGTTGGTAAGGGGATAGTGAGCGTATAAATATCCCATTACGAAGGGAAATAGCAGATAGGTTTATGCAGGGCACACTGGAAAATGCCATACTGGCAGGAGCGGACATGCTGAAAGGTAAAGGTATGCACGATGCGTTATTATATCAAAACTGGGAGAAGACACAGTACAGGGCAGCGGACTGGTTAAGCGACTGGGCAGCGCAACAGGGGCGCCAGGATGCCGAAGACTGGAAGACCAATCAAAAGAAAG
>JAKPOE010000387.1 GCA_029548025.1 Spirochaetota bacterium | reverse complement strand
TTCAGGTTTTACATATTTTGCAACATCACCCTTGATAAGTTTAGAAGCGTTGCCTTTTATACCGTTATAGATACTCTTATTGTGCTTCTCGTTGAGGATCATATCAATGTCGGCATTAACTGTGCTGGTGTTAAGATTTATGTCGGCTTTGAAGTTGCCTGCATAATCATCAGTGCTTATTTTACCGTTAGTGATCTTCAGCAATCCTCCCTTGTACCATATATCAATATAGCCGTTTTTCCATTTAACATCCTTTGCCAGGAAATCAAATTTCCCGGCGTAGTTTGCCAGTGTTTCATTGCTCTTTATAGCATCAAATATCTGTAATCCTGTCATGGTACCATAGGGGCTTCCCGCTTTAAGCGCTATTTCAGGATTTAAGATACGTGTTTTAAGATCAAATGGTTTTACGTTGCCTTTTGCAGATAGCCCTATATCAAATGACTCGACACTCCCGGTACTTGTCTTGCCAATGGTCTTGATGCCTATGTCTACGGTAAGCTTTACCTGATTTTTATTCTTTAAATCTTTAGGATCAATTTCTATATTGTGCACCAATGCATTGCAATTATAGAGCATTACCTTTTGCCCTGATGATTGATCGGTAAAGGTGACAGTTCCTTTTTCTATGCCAATCCTGCCAATGGTAATACTTACCGGCAATGTATCTGCTGTTAAAGGTTTTGATGGTTCTTCTTTTTTAACCTCTTCTACTTTTTTCTCTTCTTTTGTAGATGGTTTCATTAAATCGGAGAAATTAAATGCACCGCTTTTATAGCGTACAATATTTACCTTCGGACCACTGAGTAAAAGTTCTCTTAGCTCAAATTTACCCTGTAACAATGGAAGGATTTTGAGCTTAAAGGTAAACGAATCAAGCCCTGCAAAAAGATCAGCTTTATCAACAGGTTTTCCCTTTAATGCTGATAGTTGTTGCGGTGTTTTGAAATTGGATATAGCAACGCCTTTCACCTCAATGCCAGAAAGCACACTGAATATACTGACATCAATGGATTCAATGGTTACATGACGGTTAAGGACTTTTTCTGCCTGCTGAGCAATCATATCTTTGTTGATGATGAGCATTAAAACAATACTGGCAATAATAACCAGTGCAATCAATCCACCAATAACTATCGCAAGCCATTTTAAAAATCTTTTCATAACTCCCTCCAGTAATTATATAATTGTTGTAATAAATGTATTAATAAGTATAGTAAAACATATTTTGGTTACATTCAGAGTAATTAACTATGTATTGTAATATGATAGCTAACCATTCTATATTAGCAAGCAAAAATTTTCTTGAAAACAAATGGGATATTTTCAACAATAACGTAATTGACATTTTTGTTTATAAATACTGAAATGAACAAGAAATAGTGATGCTATAGCATAGTAATTGAAATGAATAGTTTATCTTTGTGAGTAAGGTAGTAAAAGCAGTCATTGTATAATTTTAAATATGATAGTTGAAGATAGTAATTACTGTATAGTGCAATGATGAGAATAAACAGGTGTAAGGGATACAGTATGAAATCAAAAATAATAATTACCGTTAGTTTTGTTTTATGTGTTGGGTATGCACTTTTTCTTGGCTGCAAATCAACGCCTCATTATAGATTGGCACAGTTTATAAGTCCTTCCACATGTGGTGGTTGTCATGATGAGATATATGAACAGTGGAAAAATTCAATGCATAATTTATCTCAAAAGGATGTCATCTATAAAGAGTTTGCACGATTTTATCTGGATGATAGCAAAAGTCAAAATCCTGTCAATAATGATGAACTAAAAGAGGCAGAAAGCTGTGTAAAGTGCCACATCCCTGTGGGATATATTACTGGTAAGCCAGTATCAGTAACTGAAGAATTATCCATGGAGAAGGACCTGCCGGAAATAACCATGGAAGGTATCCAGTGCGATTACTGTCATACTATTGTTGAAGCAAAGAAATACTATAACGCACGATTTGTGTATAAACCAGGGAATGGCGAGGCGGATCCCGGGATAAAACGTGGTCCTTTTAAGGATGCTAATCCTGATTGGCATACAGCAGAATATTCTTCGTTCCATACAAAAGCTAGTTTTTGTGGGACATGCCATGATGTACGCCATGTGGTGTATGGAACAAAATTGGAGACTACCTTTGAGGAATGGACAAAAAGCCCTTATAACACCGGTGACTCCAAAACAACGGTGCCCTGTCAGGGTTGTCACATGTATCACCGACCAGGGGTGCCTGCAACTGGCTCCACACCTCGTCCTGACAATCCCGGTTTTGCAGCGTTTGGTGGTCCACAGCGTGATCATATCTTTACTCATTATTTTGTTGGCGGAAATAGTGTCATCCCTTCATTATACAAGGATACCGTGAAAGCCCAGATGGCACAGGAACGGCTGAAAAACGCAGCAGTAGTGGAAATTGAAACCAGTGACAGTAATAGTGGTACGGTTGGTATTGCTGTAACCAATATTGGTGCCGGTCATAAGCTTCCAACAGGGCTTACTGATGTGCGGCAGATGTGGCTTGAGATAGTTGTTGTAAATCAGTATGGAAGAGAGGTTTTTGCAATAGGGAAGGCTGATAAAAAAGGTTATTTGCCCGATAATACAATAATTTTTAAAACTGTTTTTGGTGATGGTAGCGGTAAATCAGTGATGAATATTGCAAAAGCCAGGGAGATACTCTTTGATAACAGGATTCCACCCAAACAAAAAGTTACCAGCACCATTATGCTGCCAAAAGGATTAAAGGGTAACTATACTATCAAGGTACGGTTGCTGTATAGAATTGCTGATCAAAAAGCAGTTGATACGGTAATGAAGGAAAACGCTGTCAAACTTGATATTATTGAGATGGCAACTGCAACAAAAAATATTATACTGTAAGGTGTTGTGGTAACGGTTAAAGCCAGTAATCTTTCAAAACGATATACCAGAATATTATTCAGGGATATGTCGTTTTGTATAGCTACAGGACAATCCCTTGCCATTGCAGGCCCAAATGGGAGTGGCAAGTCAACCTTGCTTAAGATTGTTGCAGGAGTGATGACACCTGATAGTGGGAATGTGGAATACTGGTATAATGATAAACCTGTTGATACTGCATATATCAGAAACTATATCGGTTTTGCTGCACCGTATATCAATGTGTATAAATATCTAACAGCACTTGAAAATATTGCGTTTGCAATTGGGGCTGTGGATGATGATGCAGTACAGCTTTTAGATTTGCTGGGACTATCGCCCCATAGCGATACAAAGCTTATGTTTTATTCCACCGGTATGATCCAGCGTGTTAAGTTAGCGCTTGCATTTTTAAAAAAAGCCAGTGTGCTTTGTTTAGATGAACCTGGTAGCAATCTGGATGAGCAGGGTAAAAGTGTGCTTTTTTCTTTGCTGGAGAAGGTACAGCCAGCAACGGCTATTGTCATTGCAACAAATGATGTCCACGAGTTGAACTTTTGTCAAAGGAGTATAGTGCTTGATTAAGGCATTATGGCGGAACATCCAGAAGGATATATTGATTGAATTCAGAAGTGGGATTATCGTTTCAATTGTTTTATCATTCAGTGTCATTGTTACTATTTCCATTGGATTTGCAACAGGTGGTATCATCAATAGCCCTTTACTGCATGCTGTTATACTATGGATAATCATTTTTTTTTCCGGGATGAATACACTATCGCATGTTTTTTTCAGGGAGATAGAGGAGTCAACTGCACTGTTTGGTGTAATACATTATCCGGCTGCTGTTATCT
The DNA here is from genome assembly GCA_029548025.1 of Spirochaetota bacterium. The sequence goes on along the minus strand of JAKPOE010000387.1, from coordinate 1,540 downwards.
ATCTTTCAAAACTCTTGATTAATTGTTGTGTAATGGTTGTTATTGCCATTATGGTCATCATTATCTATACTTTTGTTATCTCAGTTTCTGTGTATTACGGTGTCTATCTTATAGCAATACTCATTGCGGGAAGTTTATCGCTTGCTTTTGCAACAACGGTTATAGGAGCCATTGCAGCATTAGCCGGCGCACGGGGAGGATTATTTACCATATTGGCTTTTCCGGTAGTATTACCGCTTTTTACTGTTGCAATACAATCAACAGCCAGGTGTTTTCAACAGCAGGTTTTTTCTCCATTAAGCGCTATAATTTTTCTACTTGCATTTTCAATAGTTCTTGGAATGGTATCATATTTATTATTTCCATATATCTGGCGCGAATTTTAATAGTAACGAGAATAGCTATGATTGTAATACTTTTAAATGGCATTGTCATGATGCTATCATTGTATTTAATCTATATCTGGGTGCCTCCCGCGGCTATATTAGGAGAAACAAGCCGTATAGTATACCTCCATGTGCCACTTGCATGGGTATCTTGTTTGGCTTTTGCAGTAGCAGGTATTGCTTCACTATTGTTTTTGAAAAAATCAAAAATAAACTATATAGTGTATGCACGAAGTTCTGCACACATAGGTCTTTTTTTTAGCATCCTTACTGTACTTACTGGCTCGTTGTGGGCAAAGATTATGTGGGGCAGTTACTGGAACTGGGACCCGCGTGAAACCTCCATCACATTATTGCTTTTATTGTACATTGCCTATTTCAGCCTGCAACAGATTGTTAGCGGTAATCCAAAAGCCCCTATGTTAGAAAGTGTGTATCTTATAATTGCGTTTGTTGTATCACCGTTTTTAATGTTTGTAGCACCACGGCTTTACCCAACGCTGCATCCAGAACCTGTTATTAATGCTCAGGGACAATTGATGCTGGATACTGAAATGCGGTTGGTGCTTGGTATATCATTGGTATCATTTACGCTTTTGTACTACATATTGCTTGGATTGTGGGTGCGGATTCATGTACTGAAATCAAAATTGCACGAGGAATAGTATGAAATTATATGCGATAGTTACCGCAATGCATTTTTTGGCGCAGACAGATTCAAATTATTCAAAAACGCTTTTCTGGGTATCTGCGGTTGTATGGTGTGGAATAGTCTGCTATCTTGTTGTATTGCACCGTAAAATAAAACAGCTGGAAAAGAGGGTCAATGGCAAAAAGTAAGATCATTATTGTGGCAATCATTGTTATATGTTCTGCTGTAGCACTTTTTTCGTTTAAGGGGCTTTTAACGCCGTATGTTCCCTTTGATGATGCAAAGAATAATCCCGATTATGTTCAGATAATTGGCAGGCTGGTTAAAACAGTGCCTGTGCAGAATACCACAGATGGTTTTCTATTTGTGATAGAAGATAATGCATTGGAACGGATGACGGTACTATACAGGGGTGCCAAACCGTTGAACTTTGAACATGCTACCAGCGTTGTTGCAATCGGCATCTATAATAACAAAAAACAGATGTTTGAAGCAGATAAAA
>JAKPOE010000155.1 GCA_029548025.1 Spirochaetota bacterium | reverse complement strand
CAATAAAGCCAGAAGTTGCAATTCCCATGCACTATGGCTCGATAGTTGGAACTATCGCCGATGCAAAAAAATTTGAAAGCCTTCTTAAGGGCAAAGTGCAGGTGGTGATAAAGAAACAAGAAAATTAAGGTGTACGCAAATTTTGGCGTGTATGCTTTTTTGTAGTGTAAACGCGAATTCATTGTGCTACAGAAATAATAAACAACGATAGGAAGAGATGAACCTCCCGATGTTATAGCAACAGTGAGTGATAGGTTTTGTTGTAAGCATTTTGATGTGTTATTGGGCCTGGTTTGTGTATTTCTTCGGCAATCCCCAGTAAAATCGGCAGCAATGCACCCCTTCATCTATGCAAAAATCAAACATATAGCTACGATTTATTTCATATCGTAGATAGTTATCGGTATTTCCTCTTTTTACTTCTTGATCAATTTCATTTAAAAAAGCTAAAAACTCATCCAATACATTTTCCATGCAAAACTCAATAACCTTAGCTACGCTCATCTTCCAGACCTTCTTTACATCAAGTAAATATTCATATTCGCCATACTGTAGATATAGATGGAGGCGTTTCCATGGATTGTCCTTTTTTCTATCTCGATACGAAATGCTTTTAAATGCCTTTGATGGAGCTTTTTCTTTTTTAGCAGCATAGATTATCATATACACAATAAATGAACGTATGGACATATCATACTGGTCAGCCAACCTTGCAATACAATGTAAATGATTATGCGATACACAAGTTGTAGTTTCAAAATACATGATATCCTCCTTCCATAGTATACTTTTTCATTTACGATAGTTTGCCTGGCAAAAAAATGCAAGAAAAAATTGTAAGTACATTCCATATTCTATCAAGACAACTATTGATTATAGTTGACTTCTTTTAGCGCTATAGTTTATTAGTCATAATGAGCAACCGCTCATTTTTAAGAGGCAATTATGCAACCATTAAAAAAGTTCATTGCAATAATCATTCTGTTCATATCTTCGAGCGCTTTAATTCAATGCAGTACAAGCACAAAGATAACCATACACTATTCCCCGGCACATTATGAATTATCAAACTCCTTCCTTGCCGGTGCAAGCAAAGCAGATATAACCCCTCCGCCTGGTAAACCCCTGGCAGGATATTCTTCTAATGCAAACTTTGCTAAAGGTTTCAGGACGCGTCTCTACGCACGGGTAATCTATTTGAAGTCACCATTGCATAATGCTATTGCACTTGTACAATGCGATTTGCTGTCAGGCTCAAGTTTGGTACAACAAAGGGTAGCAGAGCTTGTAGCTTCAACAACAGATGTTGCCTATAACGGCATTGTAATAGCAGGCAATCATACGCACTCCGGACCTGGTAATTATTTTGAAAGCAATTTTTACAACCGATTTGCGTCAAACGCTTCTGGTTTTGACGAAGATTATTTTAATTTTTTATGCAATCAGATTGCACAAGCAATCATTGAAGCCTATAACAATCGTAAGCCAGGCATGATTGCCTATGGAGAAAAAACATTATATGGATTTACCCGCAACCGAAGCATTACTGCATATACCGCAAATGCCAATGCAAACTCCAGCAATCCTTTGAAAGCGGTAAATCCCATACTGTCTATGATCCGAATTGATACAGTTGAAAATAGATCAATCCATCCCATTGCAGCGTTGAGCATCTTTTCCATACATGGGACAGCCGTTCCTGATAGCAATGACCTATACAGTGCTGATGTCTTTGCCTACATTGAGCGGGAACTGGAATTGGAGATGCAGCGTAACGGTGCCACAACCTTCATCCATGCAGTGGTCAATGGTACTCATGCCGACAATGCTCCTAACATAATGAAGGGCAAACAGGGCTTTCAGGAAGCCCGTCGGATAGGTATTCAAATAGGGCACCATGCTATTGAACTTTTTAATGAGCTATCGGCTAAACTTTCCTCTCATGTTGATAGCAAAAGCGTTATACAATTTATTGATGTGTATGCACATCCTACCGTTGATGGTGCTACACTATGCATCCCTCCCAAGGTAGGCAATACACTCCTGGCAGGAGCTTCCGATGGTGGTCCTACTCCCATTATCAGCAGTACTCCTTTTTTTATGGAAGGATCGCGCCGTTTTATTTTTACCTGCGGTTGCCAAAAAAATAAACGCATTGCTGCTGGTCCTTTGCAACCACTGATACTCCCCGGCGATGATTTTCCTCATATACTGACGTTTCAGTCAATTGCAATCAATCAGCTTTTATTGCTTCCTGTTCCTTTTGAGGTAACCTGTGAATCAGGAAAACGCATTGCTAATGCCGCACTTACTGCATCGCCTCATACCGGAATTGTTACTCCAATCGTCATTAGCTGTGCAAATGGATACACAGGTTACTGCACCACACCCGAGGAATACGCCAAACAGCGTTACGAAGGAGGTCATACGCTGTATGGCCCCTCAACACAACCATATCTAGCAAAACAGTATGCCCAATTGTCAGTAACTATCGCACAAAATAGTATGTCCGATAGTTCCTGGACTAATTGCTATGTGTTAAAGCTTGCCTCATTTTATAAAAAATATCCCATGCCCACCACCATCCGTCGGGAAGCATTGAGCAAACCGGTATATGTGTGCAACCCCGGCATAGATGAAACCTATGTTGAATTTACCTGGAGCGATCTGCCTCCAGACTATATGGAATTTCACCAATCGCTGGTAAGCATTGAATACAGCACCGATGGCATACAGTTTCATCCGTTTATAAAAAATGGCATCACCGTTGATGACACCGGCTACGACATCGCCGTGTTGTTTACCGGCACCATAACAAAAGAGGGTAATGCGCTCTATACAACACGCTGGTATAACCCTGAGCTTGCTGAAAATGTGTATTTTCGATTTGCAATTCAGCCGCGTCAAAAGCTCCCCTTTGTATACTCAGAGCCATTTAGCTGGTAGCTTGCTATTAGATAACTGTCAAAAGGGGATTTTTCGCTATCACTCAGAATAACTATCGTCTTTGCACCAAAATGACATTGTTGATGCAATTATCACAGGCACTGCATTCGCCAGCTATTTTCATCTTTCACATTTTTCATCTTGCATTGTGCACCCATTTGCAACTCCCCCTATCCTTTTTTTGAGAGGAGGCCGGGTGTGAGGCTATCACCGGTAACTATCGCCCTGGATATTATTACTGTTACCAATGACAATAATTATAAAATAGTATAAAATAATTGACATTGCAATTCATGTACCTGTACAATCTCTATGAATTAATGTAATGCCGTAACCTTTTATTACAGGGGAACATCTATGACACTAAAAAATAAGATTCTTATTATTTTAAGCCTGTGCCTTTTACTATGCATTGGAGCATATTTTATTATCTCACGTACCTTTGCCAATTTTGAAAAGCAGCTCTTTGAAAAATGCCGCATTGAAGCACTGGTTGGCGGGCGTGTTATGAGTGAAATCATTGATATGATGATTGACACCCGTCTTCTTACCAAACAGCAGGTATTTGACCGCAATTATGTTCCCATTCAAGGAAGCAATCCTCAGAAATTCCGAACTCAATATGATGCTGTCTTTGACAAATATATTCAAAAAATTGAAGATGAATTTTTAAAAGATAAAGACCTTGAATTTGCTGTACTCGTTGATATCAATGGATATCTTCCCACACACAACAGCAAATATGCAAAACCTGAAACCTCCGACCCTGATCACAACCTTAAATACAGCCGTTCTAAGCGCATCTTTAACGATAGGGTAGGACTTAAAGCATCCCGTTTCATTGGTCCTGGTACATTAAAACAGCTCTATACTCGTGATACGGGTGAAGTTATGTGGGATATATCATCCCCTGTGTTTGTCAAGGGAGAGCATTTTGGAGCATTCAGGCTCGGAGTATCATTAAAACACATAAATGAACTGAAAAATCAGATGATCATTATTGTTGGCATGACCATACTGGTAATACTCAGTATCACCATGCTTATGCTTTTTTTAATACTGCCGCGAAAACTGTACGATACAGACCTTGACATACCGCAATATTAACGCTGCCCTTTTTTTTGTTTGTCAATCTCAATCTGAGCATATGCCGAGTGGTTATGTATTGATTCCATGCTTTCTGTTTCTACCTGAAACCACAAAACCTTTGGATGAGCTAACAGTTTAATAGCTACATTCCTGACAATATCCTCAACAAATACGGGATTTTCGTATGAACGCTCGGTGATGTACTTTTCATCCTCGCGCTTAAGCAATGCATATATTTCACTGGAACCACAGTGTTCAACCATCTTTATAAGTTCTTCTATCCATAATATTTCTTTTGCCCTGACAGTTACACAGACAACGTTGCGTTGATTGTGCGCCCCATAGCGGCTTATCTCTTTAGAACATGGACAAACTGATAATAATGGCACTTTCACCTGCAGCGTATAATAGTCAACCGATGAATCACCCTGCAAAATACAAAGATAATCCATCATTGATTTTTCACCACTGACAGGAGCAGCCTTTACTATAAAATAGGGGAATTCAATAGTTACATGCGCAGTTTTTGCATTAAGCTCGCCTTTTAAATCATCAAGGATGTTCCGCACATTTTTGGTGCTTATACCGCCCTGATAGCGGTTCAGTACCTCAACAAAACGTGACATGTGCGTTCCACGGAAATGCTCGGGTAAATCAACATACATGTTTATACGCGCAACCGTATGCTGCAATCCATCGGCTCTGTCCATCACAACTACCGGGTAGGTGATATCCTTAACACCAACCTTATTGATGGGCAGGTTCCGGTCATCCGGCTGTGATTGTATATCTTTAAGACTTTTTCGAGGCATACCATTACTTCATGCTTTCACTTCTTCTTGTGCAGTCAGCCCTGCCTGCTGTTTAATCTTTTCTTCTATCTCTTTTGCACTATCAGGATGCTGATCTAAATAACTTTTTGCATTTTCCCGTCCCTGTCCTATGCGCTCATCCTTATACGAATACCATGTGCCAGCCTTCTGAATAATATTATACTTAACGCCTAAATCAAGTATACCCGCCGTACGCGAAATACCGCTGTCATACATGATATCAAACTCGGCCTGACGGAACGGTGGCGACACCTTATTCTTCACAACCTTGACGCGCACCCGGTTACCAACCGCATCCTCGCCAACCTTAATAGTATCAATCCTGCGTATATCAAGACGTACCGAAGCATAAAATTTAAGCGCATTGCCGCCTGTAGTGGTTTCGGGCGAACCAAACATAACTCCAATTTTATGGCGTATCTGATTGATGAAGACAACGCTTGTTTTTGATTTTGCAATAACAGCGGTAAGCTTCCGCAACGCCTGGCTCATGAGTCGCGCCTGCAATCCCATATGCGCATCGCCCATCTCGCCTTCAATCTCAGCTCGTGGCACCAGTGCAGCAACCGAATCAATGACAACAATATCTATAGCCCCTGAGCGCACCAGTGATTCAGTTATCTCCAGCGCTTCTTCTCCGGTATCAGGCTGCGACACCAGAAGCTCATCGGTGTTGACACCCAGCTTTTTTGCATAGGTAGGATCAAGCGCATGTTCAGCATCAACAAACGCCGCAATCCCTCCCAATTTCTGAGCCTCAGCAATTACATGCAATGTTAGCGTTGTTTTGCCGGATGACTCGGGACCATAAATCTCGGTGATACGCCCGCGTGGTATGCCACCAATCCCCAGCGCAATATCAAGTTCAAGCGACCCCGTTGATATGGACGGCACCTTCAGGGACGCGTGTTCATCACCAAGCCGCATGATGGAGCCCTTCCCAAACTGCTTTTCTATCTGTAAAATTGCCGACTCCAGCGCCTGCGACTTCTGATTAAGTTCTTTCTGTTCGCTCATGGTTATACCTCATACTATACTATTCTATACTATAGAACGCCTGGACTATAAAAAATTAAAAATTTTTTTAAAAATGTAAAAAAAATCTTTGTTCGATAGTTACTGATGATTGTCTTATTATGTCATATTATAGGCAATAGCAAAAATAAGTCAACAGATATACCAGCCCCATGATTATAATTTTCCCATACAAAGATTAACAGTATCCATTCACCATCACTATATAAGAAAGAATACAAATTGTACTGCTTTATTCATTTCATTGTTTGGCATACGATATTGCATAAATGTATAGTAAAGTGAAATGAACTTCTTCTCATCAATGATCTCCAGAACCAGGCTGGGCGAAATAATTAGCATAGCCAACCGCGAAAATTCATATGCTGAAAAAGCAGAAAAATTTTTACTGTTAATACAACAATAATATGAAAAGAACAAAAGGAACTCAAACCAGTTCGTTTGGAACCAATGGAAGAATAAATCATGATCCAAATTTTATAATTCACAACTCTACAAAGAGCTTGAATACAATAGACCTGTTTCTAAAGAGGAAAACTTCTTCCCCAAGGAATTAGAAAATACCATTATCCATGCTTCATCTGAAAATATGAACGAAATCCCCGATAATTCTATTCATTGTATGATAACCTCTCCACCGTATAATGTATCAAAAGAATATGACAATGACCTATCGTTATCAGAATATTTGATGTTTTTGACAAAAGTATTGAAAGAAACGTACAGGGTTTTGGTAAATGGT
>JAKPOE010000322.1 GCA_029548025.1 Spirochaetota bacterium | reverse complement strand
CTTTGACGCATTACAGCAGTTTACCCCCGAGGTCCCGCCACCAAAAGAGCATCCGGGATGCCGCTGCGGCGAACTTTTGCGCGGTGTGATTATACCAACCGATTGTCCTTTATTTGGCAAAGCGTGTAATCCCGAGCATGCCATTGGCCCGTGCATGGTATCATCCGAGGGACCATGCTCAGCATACTATAAATATGGGAGAAAGTAAATGGATATCATTGTTCCCGGCCATGGTAGTGGCGGCAAGATGATGAATGATCTCATCAACAACACAATCAAATCTATCCTTGGAAGTGACACCATCCAGTTAGATGACTCTGCCATCCTTACCGTACCGGTTCATTCCATAGCCTTCACCACTGATAGCTACACTATAACACCCATCGAATTTTCCGGAGGAACTATCGGCAGCCTTGCTGTTAACGGTACCGTCAACGATTTAGCCGTTATGGGAGCAGTACCACGGTTTATCTCATGTGCACTCATTCTGGAAGAAGGATTGCCAATAGAAACATTACAACGAATACTTATATCAATGAAGGAAGCGGCGCTCAAGGCAGGCGTGGCGATAGTTACCGGAGATACAAAGATTGTTCCCAGAGGTAAAGGCGACCGTATCTATATAAACACTGCCGGCATAGGCACCGTGGAGAGCTCTGTCCAAAGGCGACCTATTGTACCCGGCGATAGTATTATTGTTAATGGAACTATCGGCGACCATGGCACTGCTATTATGGCTTTGCGAAACAATCTAAGCTTTTCAAAGGGGCTATCGTCCGATTGTGCAGCTTTAAATCATCTGATTCAGGATATCATCAAACATTTTCCTGACGCCATTAAATTTATGCGCGATGCAACACGCGGTGGCGTAGCATCAATACTCAACGAAATTACGAAAGGAGCATCATTTGGTGCTAAACTATACGAAGAAGCACTCCCCATACGTGATGAGGTAAAGGGCGTGAGTGAGATACTGGGCATAGACCCTTTGTACAGCGCCAATGAAGGCAAGGTTGTTATTGTTGCCGATAGTATATATGCCAATGATATTATTGCAATCATGAAAAAACACCCGGAGGGAAAAGATGCTGCTGTTATAGGCACCATAACCTCTGAATTTCCGGAAAAAGCATATATGCAAACAACAATTGGAGGCAACAGGATTTTACCGGTATTAATAGAGGAACAGCTTCCACGAATATGTTAACCTGAAAGGAGGATACCATGTGTCTGGCAATACCAATGACAGTTAAACGAATAGAAGGAACAAAAGCCGTTGTTGAATCAATGGGAGTAGAAAAAATTGTTGATATAGCGCTATCACCTGATATAAAAATTAATGATAAGGTAATTGTACATGCGGGATTTGTTATTGAGGTCCTTGATCCAGAGGCAGCCCGCGAGATAGAAGCAACATGGGAGGAGTATACAACACTGATGGAAAACAAACAGTAAATTCACGTTTTTATTATGCGCACAATTACAACTCATGACATTTATACAGAAGTATCAAAGCTTATTGTTGAAGCAAATTTTTACCTGCCCGGGCATGTACAAAAGGCACTCCATGCCATGTACAACCGTGAAACCAAACCGCTTGCACGGGAAACACTTTCCATCCTTTTAAAGAATGCAACCATTGCACAACAAAACCATATACCACTGTGTCAGGACTGCGGTTCGGTGATAGTATTTATTGACATGGGGGATGAGGTGCATATACAGGGAAACCTTTATGAATGTATCAACCGTGCCGTTGCCGATACCTACCGTGCACACTATCTGCGCCCATCAATGGTTCAGGATCCACTGTTTGCAAGGACAAACACCGGCAACAATACCCCGGCATGGATACATGTGGCAATAGTTGAAGGAAGCTCAATTACCATAACCGTGTATATTAAAGGCGGTGGTTCCGAGAACATGACCTCACTCACAATGTTTACTCCAACAACTGATGTACATACAATTATTGAATATGTGGTCAGCACGGTAAAGCAAGCAGGGCCAAATCCCTGCCCGCCACTATTTCTGGGAATAGGCATAGGAGGCACTGCTGATGTGGCAATGCTCAATGCTAAAAAGGCAGTATTACGCAATAAACCGCACCCAATGCAAAAATACAAACAGCTTGAAGAAGAAATATTACAGCGATGTAATGAAACGCAGGTGGGACCATTAGGCTTTGGAGGTAATAACACTGTGGCTGCGGTACACATTAAAGAAGCACCAACCCATATTGCAACATTGCCTGTTGCATTAAATTTAAACTGCCATTCGTTGCGTTACGGGACGGCAGTACTATGAAATCTATTCCATTGACCATTCCATTATCCACCGATGATATCGGTGCATTAAAAGCAGGGATGCTCATCACACTCAACGGGATTCTATACACAGCACGCGACAGCGCCCATAAAATAATTGCAGAAATGGTACAAAACAATGAACCATTGCCCATTAATTTTAATAATGCTGGTATCTTCTATGCAGGACCATGCCCCACACCAAGAGGGTTGCCAGTTGGCGCTATTGGACCCACAACATCATACCGTATGGATGCCTATACTGAGATGATGCTTTCGTTAGGGGTAAAGGTATTCATTGGCAAGGGTTACCGCAATAACAATATAAAAAAACTTCTGGTACAATACAAAGCTATTTACTGCTCAAGCTTTGGCGGAGCTGCTGCCTATCTTAACCAGTGCGTTATCAGCTCAAAACCTGTTGCATTTGAATGGTTAGGGCCCGAAGCTATAGTTGAACTTACAGTAAATAATTTCCCGGCTGTTATTATCAATGATATATATGGTGGTGACCTTTATGCTAACCTTTCAGAACCATGATGAATTTTTGCATTTTTGTGAAAGGATTAAACAAACATTGCAACAAAGACCTCCCCGTCAGATTCATATTGAAAAAAAAAGTTTGAAGGGTTCAGCGGTACTCATTCCTCTGCTCTATAAGGATAATGAACCATACCTGCTTATTACCCGACGAACAAATAAGGTTGCCACTCATAAAGGCGAAGTGTCGTTACCCGGGGGAGGTATTGACCCTGTTGATATAACACCGCTTGACACTGCATTGCGTGAAACACATGAAGAGATAGGTATAAAGCCTGAAGATATAACGGTGCTGGGCGAATTTGACCACTTTATCTCCATTTATGGATTTCATGTATACACGTTTGCTGGAATAATTCCTTATCCCTACACACTTACCATCAGTCATGATGAGATAGAATCCTATACCGAGGTACCGTTATCCCTTTTTGTAGAAGAAAAATATGACAATGTTGACTATTATACCTATGAGGGCATTCCCTATGCCATTTATTATTATCAGTACAATGGTTATACAATCTGGGGATTAACAGCACGTATTTTAACAGACTTTTCACGTAAAGTTATTAAACAAATTATATAAATATCTTTACAATTTTTTACCATCATACTACTATTGAAAATTGAAAATGAAAAAACATCATAGCCACATCTTTCATAGGGTAAGCAACTAAAATGAAGCTACTTTACTACTATTTTTTTGTGCTTACAATGGTTGCATACAGTATAGTTTTTGGTGTGCTGTATTAATGAATGTTTATAAAAAATTGTCAGGATTGTAACAATGAAAAAGATTTTTGTACCTATACTGTGTATCATTATCATGGCTATTGCAACAGGGTGTTTGCATCAGCAACTTTCTGAAGATGAATTTTCCATAATCTGGCAGGAATATTTAAAACGGGAATTTGTTGAAAGCTTTGATGAAGAACAATCAACCATGCAACGAAGAGATATTTTAAACTCTGTATTGAAGGATTTTTCAATCAATGAGCAGTCATTTTACAGTTACTGTCGCACAAAACACCCGGACAAATTCAGGCTTTTTGATATCAAACCATAAATAAGTAAAGTGAGGAATATATGATACAGTGGTTAAAAAAAAGGTCATTTCATATAATTGTCATTTCATTTTTAGCAGGAATATTCATTGGTGTGAATATCGCATTCAATGTATCAGCACAGGAGCCCTCATTTAAATATTTAGATTTTTTTCATCAGGTATATCAGCTTATCCGTGATGAATATGTTGAGCAAGCTGACTCTAAAAATCTTTTTTATGGAGCTATCCGGGGGATGATTGCTTCGTTAAATGATCCTTTTTCACGATTTTTAGACGAGCAGGATTTCAGTCAGTTGAAAGAGGAAACAAGTGGTGAGTTCATTGGTGTGGGGATTGAAATATCTGCTAAAAACGGCGATATTGTTGTCGTTTCACCAATTGAAGGGACCCCGGCAATGAAGGCAGGAATTCAACCAGGAGATATTATTTACAAGGTTGATAACAAGCCAATTAAAGATAAAAATATTAATGATATAATATCAATAATACGGGGTAAACCTCATACAAAAGTTATACTGTCAATTATCCGTGAAGGTATTGATGATCCTATTGATATTGAGCTGGAACGTCTTCCCATTAAGTTACAGTCAGTTAATTACGCAATTATTGATAATACTAATATTGGGTATCTCAGGATAAAGGTCTTTAGCGAGGATACCGCATCCGAAGTTAAGAAAGCATTTCAATATTTCCAGAAGAACAACATACCAAAATGTATTGTTGATTTGCGATGGAATCCGGGAGGACTTCTGGATCAGGCTGTTGCAATAAGCGATATGTTTTTGCCAAAGGATGCTCTCATAGTATCAACAAAAGGGCGTAGTGGCAAGGAAACATTGCAGGAATACCGTTCCACAACAATACCTCTGTATACTGGCAAATGTATTATACTGGTCAATAAAGGAAGTGCTTCAGCTTCTGAAATTGTTTCAGGTGCTTTAAAGGACAATGGGCGGGCAAAGCTATTGGGCGAAAAAACATTTGGGAAAGGCTCTGTTCAGAAATTCTTTAATTTAGACGAAGACACCGGTATAACACTTACT
>JAKPOE010000281.1 GCA_029548025.1 Spirochaetota bacterium | reverse complement strand
ATAGCAATGAAAAAGGCGTTTTTCTTTGCATACTTTCTTTTGTCGCCCAACAAAAGAAAGTAAGAGTAAAAAAATACGATGCCAATGGCAACATGACAGCGGTGTATGACACAGCAAAACAGTTTAACCGCATCCTGTACTGGGATGACGATAACCGGTTAACGAAGACAGTAGATACCACCAGCGGGGCAAGTGTAACAACACAGTACCATTACGATGCCAAAGGGATGCGTATTATAAAGGATGGACCATATGGGAAGAGCATCTATATTGACACCGGCTATGTAGAAAGCGGGGCAACACAAACAACAGCACCAATAGTGAGCAACCATATCTTTGTGGGCAACACCCGTATGGCAAGCGTGGTAAAACATACTGAAGAAAAGCAACCAGCAACCTATTTTTACGCCAGCGACCATCTGGGCTCAAGTAGTGTGCTCACCACCCAGCAGGGAAGCTACCACGAGCGTATTGAATACTTACCCTACGGTGAAACATGGGTGGAGGATAAAGTAACATCAGATTCATATACAACGCCGTATAAATTCACCGGCAAGGAATTGGATACGGAAACAGGGTTGTACTACTTTGGTGCACGGTACTACGACGCGAGGGTAAGTAGATGGATGAGTGCCGACCCGGCATTACAAGATTATTTACCAAAAACCCCGACGAATGAAAAGATAAAAGAGGAAAATAAGAAGCTACCGGGGATGGGAGGAGTATTTAATGTCAATAATCTTGATGTATATCATTATTCAAAGGAAAATCCAATTATATATATTGATCCAGATGGGAGATTAGTAGGTGTGGATGATTTATTTGGATGGACGATGGGAAGATTATTTGGTTTAAGGAATGATTCATTATTTCATGGCGTAGCACAAAATTTTAAAGAGTCATGGAGTTTGATAGGAGGTATGTTCAATACATTTCATGGAGTCAATACCTTGGGAGGTTTTGTAAAGGGAATAGGTGAGTTGGGAATACGCCTTACATGGAATTTGCCCAATGAAATACTGGGTACAATTGCCGGATATGGAGCAGTTGAATTTGGTGGAGCAGTAACCGAGATGTGGGGAAATGTACAGTTAGTTAAATTAAACAATTTTAATAATTCAGCTTTTACTCTTGGGAGTAAAATAATTGGGCAAGATAGTTTTTTTGATGATATAAAAAATAGAAAACATGAGCAAGGCCATTACTATCAATCACTATTATTAGGTCCCACTTATATTGGCATTGTTGGTATTCCAAGTAGTATTCATTATTACTACGCTAAGCAAAAAATAGACTCTGGAGAAATGCGAGAAGAAGATTATTACAAATTTTACACTGAAGCTTTGGCAGATAGATGGGGAGGGGTAAAAAGATGATACCAAAAAAATTTTTTAACAAGATTATATGGTGGAGTTTTTTTATTTCTATATTCTCTATATCGTGTGATCCAGCACCATGGTTTGTTTATATAAGCAATCATACAAATAAAGATATAGAAGTTACAATTGAACATTCTAGTTCAAATAATGATTATAATGAAATACCTTTTCAAGAAGAAATAGTTTACGATTTTAAAGAATATTATAAAAATAGGAGTATATTTAAAACACAAAAAAAAATGGCTATGTTAAAAGAAAATGAATATAATTATAAAATAACTTTAAATAAAAAATGTACTGTTTTGTTACGTCCGCTTGTAGCACCTCTCGCAATTAAACGTATCTACATGAAAGTAAACAAAGAAATGCTATGTTTGTGTTTTCATAATAAATTTTGTAATGATGGGTGCATCTATTTTTTAAAGGATGAACTTTTAAAAAACAATATTTTATTTATTGAATATCCTGTAATAGGTATAAAGGTAGATGAAAAATTTATTGCGGAATATTTAAAATAAAAATGTACGATATATCATCTTGATGATATAAAAACCCTTTTGGCAAGGATGTATCTATAGACTATGAGCGTGGAGAAGAATATGTCGCAATATCCAACAACCACCTCTTTGTGGGCAACACACGGGTGGCAAGTGTGGTGAAACATATCGAAGAAAAGCAACCAGCAACCTATTTTTACGCAAGCGACCACTTAGGTTCAAGCAGTGTGCTGACCACCCAGCAGGGAAGCTACCACGAGCGTATAGAGTATCTGCCCTACGGTGAAACATGGGTAGAGGATAAGGCAACCAGTGATTCATATACTACGCCGTACAAATTCACCGGCAAGGAATTGGATGCGGAGACAGGGTTGTACTACTTTGGAGCGAGGTATTACGATGCACGGGTAAGCAGGTGGATATCGGCAGATCCGGCGCTTGCGGAAGGGAAGTATTTTCCAAAGCCTAATGACTATGACACGGAACATGATTTTTACTGGTATATCTTCAATGACGCCAGTGGAAAATTACCAGGAATGGGAGGAGTATTTAATAGCCATAATTTAGATGTATATTGCTATTCATTGAATAACCCAGTAAAGTATTATGATCCGGATGGGAATACAGTTAATATCCCGATAGAAAGACAATCTCAAAAATCATTAATAAGACATGGATTAGAACCTGCAAAAAAGGGTTGTTGGTATTCATCAATGATGATGATAATAAGTGCTCTTGCTGGGAGAAATGTTGATCAGAATGAAAAATGGGCAGAATCAGTTAAAAGTGGGTATATTAAAAGTGAAAATGCTCAAGTAATTAATCCAGAAGGGTTAGCAAGTTTAGCAGGTGTTAATGCTTCGTGGAGCGGTAAAATAAAAGCAACTTCAGAAAAAATAAAAGAACAATTAGATAAAGGTAATGTGGTACAAGCAATATTGAGTGATGGACATTCTGAAGTTATAAATGGTTATAAAATTGAAGATGGGAAATTATTGTTTACAGTTATAGACCCTGGTTATCAAGGAGATACTATCATTGATAGCGAAACATTAACAGCCTACATAAATTATCCAAATAAAAGATCTAAAGAACATGGTGATAAAGAAAAAGGTAATAGGAAAGTTGAGTTTATATCATTCTTTATACGTAGAGAGGAACAATAAATGTGTTTAAAGAGAATGCTCATAATAAGTATAATAGCTGTTTGTATTTTTAGTCAAAATTCGTTAAAAGCGGGAGAAATTATTATTTATGGTGATAGTTTCATTGTGAAATATAGAGCAGTTAATATAATATACAAAGGTAAGAAAGTTACCATACCAATATTTGGAGGTAGTAATGGTGAACTTGATGACCAAAAATTACTTGAAGATCATAAAAATATAAAAGTTAAATCAACAAACCAATTGATTATGAATTTAGCTATACCAGTTAAAAAAGGAAGTGTAAAAAAAACTTTTTTAGATATACTAAATTTTTACAAACAAAGCTTATTAAAAGATATTAATATAGAAATCCCAAGTGTGGTAGGATTTGAAGAATGTGGTGGGGGAAAAAGTCCTGCAATAATATGGTATGATTTCAATTATAATGGTTTTCATTCATCTATACAAATTACTGTTTGGATAAAAGATTATACAGGATATTGGGATAGTTCAGAATTTATAGAAAAAGATGGAGCAATATTTATAAGCATATATATTGATAGAGAATCAGGGTTCATTGATGGCTCACAAGAATGGATTGAATATTATCGGGGAAATAAGAAATTTGAATAAAAAATTAATAAAGTCAGTGGTTTATCATAATTTGGAGGTTGGTATTCATAAACTTTCACAGGAACAATATAATTTTTAGGTTAAAAATAGATTGTATTATAGGCATTAATCATAGTCGTGGTATGAATTTGATAGTTACAATATCAGCGTTAAGCATGCGTATAATAAAAGGTAAAAAACTGTTATCACCGATTTAAAATTATTAGACTGTAGTAGTCATACAGTTTCAATGGGGAATGAGAATTTTTGTTAGGATAAAATAGAGAGGTTTCCATGGCTGTGTGCTCGCCTGCAACCGAGTTCGCCTTCCATCCGTGGAAGGCTACTGGAAGCATACGGCAGCCGGGCAAGGACGCCCGGCGCATTGGGATGCGGGTGCATGATAGGGCAGCCTGCCGCAGACAACACTACACGACATCATTGTCAAGGCAGGCGAGGAAGCCCGTTGTGCACCCGCCGTGGAACGGATATATCCATAGCAATGAAGGCACACCGTCGTATGAGGTGCGCTTTGGGGGTTGGTAAGGGGGCATTGAGCGCATAAATGTCCCCTTACAAAGGAGCTGTCACTTTCACCAGTTAAAAATGGTTGACAACCCCACCGGTGACGATGTATACTACGAGTATGGAGCGCCGGGTGCTGCCTACAACGCAGCCGGGCGGGTAACGAAGGAAACCGTTGGAAAATTAATTGACCAGTATCGCTACGGTGCCCTGGGCGAGGTAGTGAAGAAAACCCGCACCATCGATGGCAAGCAATACAGCATCACCTGGAAGTGGGACAACTTTGGGAGGCTTCGCACCATCGTCTACAGCAACAATGTGGTCATCTACTACGCCTACGACACGGGCGGGCAGGTGAAGCAGGTGTTTGGCTACTACAACGGCACACGCATGGATTACGTAAACAATGTTTACTACGATGAATATGGTTCACGAACAACTATCGCCTACGCCAACGGTGTGACAGGTCAGTATAGCTACGATGCGCTGATGCATCGGCTGGTGCAGTTAAAGACTTTTATGGGCGATAGTACCTATCAAAACATAACCTACAGCTATGATAAGGTGGGCAACATTGTGACACGCAGTGAGAACGGCATCGTCATGAGTGACAATACAGTAAAGAACATAACGCACCACTATGGATACGACAGTCTGTATCGCCTGACGCAAGCAGATGGCAGCATCAAAGAGAATGGCACTACCGTGAACAG
>JAKPOE010000280.1 GCA_029548025.1 Spirochaetota bacterium | reverse complement strand
ACCATTGCAGACACTGCTGGGGCGCACCGGTATCTCGGTAATCAGCAAGTTGATGGGACTTATCCTGTCGGCTATGGCGGTACAATTTATTTATAACGGGCTGGTACAGATGGGTGTACGATAGTTATTGATATATTGATATATAGTAACTATCGCACCATACAATAAAAACACCTGTTATTGCTTCTTCTCACTCTGCGCATTAAAAAAATGATATACCTTTTGAGCCACACTTTTTGGGATTTTTGCCTGCGATGAAATAGTTTCTATATCTGATTGTTTTATAACCTGGATAGTTGCAAAGTTCTGGAGCAACTTTTTTTTGTACTGCATACCAACGCCAGGTATTTCATCCAAAATTGATGCAGTAAGATTTTTATCGCGAAGATTCCGATGATAGGTAATGGCAAAGCGGTGAGCTTCATCGCGTATTGTTTGCAATAGCTTTAATGCTGGCGATGTAACGGGAAGGCGCAGGGGATGACCGTGTGGAGTATATATTTCTTCATAACGTTTTGCAAGAGCAATCACCGGTATAGAACATTCAAATGCGTTGAGTACCTCAAGGGCGCGCGAAAGCTGAGCTTTGCCACCATCAATAACGAGCAAATCGGGCAACGGCAGTTTTTCGTTTATGCAATGCTGTATCCTCCTGCCCACAACCTCATGAATCATGCCGGGGTCATTGGGCTGCAAGTAAGCACGAATTCGGTATCGTCTATACTCTTTTTTATTGGGCATGCCATCAGTAAAATGCACCATGGATGCAACGGCAAATTGACCCTGAATATTTGATATATCAAAACATTCTATCGTTACAGGCAGTACAGGGAGGGCAAGCACCTGTTGCAGCTCAAAAAGGGCTTTTTTCTGGTCTGGAGCAATCTTTTGAGCAACGAGAAGATCTAAATTTTTCTGTATTAGCTTCATAACCGCCTGTTCATGACTGGTTCTGGGCAGTGCAATGGTTACCGGTTGTGTTGCTTTTTCTAAGCAGTACTGTTCAAGGATTTGTTTATCATCTGTTGCTTCAGGGATAATAATTGATTGTGGAGGTTCATTGCTGGCATAGTACTGTACAATAAACTGTGCAATGAAAGTCGATGTTCTGGTATACTCTGCATTGGTAAAGACAAATATACGCCTCCCAATAAGACTTCCATGCCTGAACTGAAATACAAGAATAAATGCCTCATCCTGATGTGCGGTTAAACCAATGTAATCCTGGTTTTGCCCCAGGGGAGTTACCACATGCTGTTCTTGTGCTATTGTCTGAATATTGTATATCATATCACGGATCTGTGCTGCAATCTCAAAGCGCATGGAGTTTGAATATGTATTCATAAGAGCGGTGAGATTTTCAACCACCGGCTCAATATTCCCATCTAAAAATTGCATCACAGTGTGTATAACATTACGATATTCAGCCTGGGAAACGATACCGGTGCATACCCCCTGGCATCTGCCAATCTGTTGATTGAGGCATGGGCGCTGTCCTGGTTTTAACGGTATCTCTTTGTTGCATGTTTTCAACTGAAATGTTTTATTGATAAGCGAAACCGTTTTGCGTGCAGCCTGAGCATCGGTGAATGGTCCATAATATTTATCGCCATTATATAGTATTTTACGGGTAAATATAATACGTGGAAATTGTTCATGCAGTGTGATAGCAATGTAAGGAAATCGCTTGTCGTCTTTTTGCTGAATATTATATTTTGGCCTATGTTTTTTTATAAGTGAGCTTTCTAAAAGCAGTGCTTCAATCTCGCTTTGTGTTATAATATAATCAATACCATGGATGCTGGAAACAAGCACATTTGTCTTTGCGTCAACGTGCATCTTGAAATATGAAGAAACTCTTTTTTTTAACGATGACGCTTTGCCAATATAAATGATCTCATTTTTTGCATCACTGAAAAGATACACCCCCGGCTTTGAGGGCAGGTTTTTAACTTTTTGCACTAACTGCTCATACATTGTGCTGCTATACCTTATTGTAAGCCTCGTATTTTTTCAATATAGCGCATGGTTAGCTGATTGTCAGGATTAATTTCTTGAGCTTGTGTAAAGTATTCTACTGATTTATTAAGTTCACCTTTTTTTGCACAACACACACCTAAATTAAAGTAGCTTGCAAAGCTTTTTGGTTTAAATATAGTTACTGTGATAAAACATGCTATGGCTTCATCAAGTTGATTTTCTTTTAAACGCTGCACCCCTTGTTTAAAGATATCTGCAAATGTTTCTTCTTTTATTTTTCTTAAGGCTTCATCCTTATTTTTAAATTCCTGTGCAAGTGAATTGAAAGAAACAGCAATAGTCTTAAGATCATTGTCAATGCTGTCATTTAACATCACGTCCATATTCCCATTTGCAATACTTTGAATGCTGTGCGATAGTTCCTGTAAAAGGGACCGTGTGCGCATAAAATGAATTATGGATAAAAAGGTAATAATGAAAACTGTGACAAGAATGATGATTGCAATTATCTGGATAAGGGATTGCACGTCGGCAGCATGTTTGTTTTGCAATATGCTTATATGGGGAACAAGCCAGTGAATAATAATGATATAATTCTTGTTGTTATACTTGAGCGGCATATAGCTTTCAATATAGCTGTAAGGGTCGTCTTTGATTGATGGATTAACGGTAACCCTTAGCAGCCCTTTTCGCATGATGAAATTGGCTGAATGGTCAGTAATGATTTTACCCTGTAATGGTGCAGCCTTTATAGTTTCAACCACGATATAGTTTCTGTCATTATCAGTTGGTTTTGCAATATAAAATGTAGCTATTGCATTGATTTGTTCAACAAGTTGAGATAGTTTTTTTTTATACAGTATAATATTGGTATCATGCGTAGTATCAGGTTTAACGATAGTTTCTGATATCAGTTTGTGCAGCACCATGCTCATAGACTCTATATGCTGAATGGATAGTTGTTTTGAATAGTCAACTGATGTGGTATACATAGAAGAGATTAAGTTGATAGTTACAATTATTACAGCAATACAGCATGAAGAGATGGTGACAATGATAAAAAGCGGATATCGTTTTGAAAAACTAAGTTTAAGAAATTGCTTTGCCATGGTCAGCCTCAGCAAGGTTATGTAATTGTATAAGGAAGAAAAATAGTAAATATACTGCCTTTATCTTTTTCACTTTCAACTGAGATGGAACCTCCATGAAGTTCAACAAAACGTTTGCATATAGTTAATCCAAGTCCTGTTCCTATTTCGCCCCGTGTTCCATTGGTGTGCAGCAGAGTATAGGGATCCAATATGCTTTTTTTAAGCTCATCATCTATGCCAATACCTGTATCCTGTATAACAATTGATATACCATCTTCACTTGACCTTGCCTTTATGGTTATGGTGCCATTTTCGGTAAACTTGATTGCATTGCTTATAAGATTATTAAGAACCTGGATTATCTTTATCTTATCGATTCTAATCAATGCGTTCTCAGGTTTTTGTATATATATGATATCATTGTTTTTTTCTTTTGCCAGTGTTGAAAAGGTTTCGATTGTTGATGTGATAACAGTATTGATATCAACTTCTTCATAGTTTAAATGTAAAATACCGCGTTCTATTTTGGAGACATCCAGTAGTTCATTGACCAGATTATATAAATTTTCAGCAATCTCTCCTATGATATAGAGATAGCGCACATATTTTTCAGGAAAATCTTCTTTTTTGGTAAGATATTTTACATAGGCACCAATAGTTGCTAAGGGTGAGCGGAGGTCGTGGGAAACAATCGAGATAAATTCGTTTTTCAGGTTATCGAGTTTTTTGAGTTCTTCTACATACCGTTCATTTTCTTTTCTTAGTTTTACAGTCAGGGCTGCACGCTTTACGGTTAATTTTAGTGTTTCAATATCAAATGGTTTTTGAATAAAATCGTAAGCACCTAATTTAATGGATTGTATTGCAGTATCCACCGATGCATAGCCAGTTATAACAATAATAAGTATATTAATGCCCGCCTGCTGAATATACTCCATTATCTGGAAACCGCTATTTTGTGGCATATTTAAATCAGTAATAATTATATCAAATGGTTGTTGTGAAAGATATTCAATAGCATGTTCGCTTTGTGTGGTAGCTACAGTATAATAGCCTTGCCGTTGCAAAACTGCATCTAAACGATTGCAGATTTTTTCTTCATCATCAACAATAAGAATAGAAATTTGATCATTTTCCATACACAGGATTATGGCATGGCATCTATAACCATGTCAAGTTATTTGTTGTTGCTACAATGACCCTGTACTATAAATGTCATTTTTTAGTAAAACTTTTAGTGCTTATCTAAATAAGTGTAACTATTTTTTCTTCTTTAGCGCATCGGATGCAGTAACGTTTACCTTTGGTATTTTTATCGCCAGGTATGTAGTAGTGGTTAAGCCTGTTTATCTCTGCGCCGCATTTATCACATGTCATATGATATACTCCTGCATAAAAGATTTATAGACACCCTAAAAATCAATTTTTCATTATTTGGAAAAATAACAAACCATTTTTCCAATGCATGTGCCTGACATGGAACATCCATAAAATAATTACCAGAGGTTCATGCATGATAATTGTCGGTAAATAAAAGTCTTTTTATTATATTTTTTATAATCAGTTATAAAACCATTTTTTGCTTATCAACAGCCGTGCAAGGTGTTGAACTATGGTTTTGTTGTCATATAAGTATTAAAAATTTTTTTTGGATTATTGCATTATATGGTACTATGGTATCGGCAATCATGCTTATACACAGTCTGATACAATAGTGCATGGAAATTTTTTTTGAAAATTATGTTTACATTATGTACAATTATTTTTAGCATTGATGATTATTTTGGGGGGTTTATTGTATAATGCCATCGAGATCTAATGTAAAAAAATCACCATCAAAGGGTAAAAGAAAGACTAATCTATTAAAATTGTGTACGGCAATGAATAAATTAGCTATGGATGCCGTTGACAAAGAGGTGGTAAAACGGTTTAAAACTGTTATAGATTCTGCTACTGAAGATATAACAAAAAGTTTAGCGGATCAGGTTATTAATAATTCAGATGAATTGCAGATCAACGTTATTCCCGAGATGTTTCATCCTTATGTTAAACATTTTCTTTTTATGAAAAAGCGTAACAGCAAAATAAAATAGAATGGAAGAATGTGTTTATTTCAACCGTTAGTGGCTGTTAAAATTGTAATGATTATAATACTTTTCAACTTCATGTAAAATAGTTGATGCATTGTTCAGCATTGTTTCAGCATTATCATGGGTAATTTGATTATTGGAATGAGCAACATAATTTTTTATCTCTTTTGATCGTTTTGCAATTTCAATTATTTCAGCATTACGAAAAACGGTTGAATCAAGGTATTTTTCAAAAATTTCTATAATGGTATCAGGATCATCTGAATCTATATCCTTGCCCACCAGCAACACTCGTATTGCATAAAAAATTGCTCTGTATGAGGATAGTATTGAATCGCAATATTTTTTCTTCTCAAGGAAAATGCTGGCCAATAAAAGCTTTTCCCTGCTTTGCGTTAGTCTGAACTGTACTTTGTCTAATGTGGTTTCCATATAGAATAAAATTATTTTTAATGATGTTCACGTCGCTTGCTTAAATATAGTGATATCAGCGTATTATTGCAAGTCTTTTTTATCATAACCTGCAAAACTTATTTTTCATTTTTGAAGCAATTTTATGTATACAATGGTTATTCAGTTGTTATTGTATCCAGTGATAGTAACAAATTAAAGGGTTAGATGTTTTTTTATGCTTTATATATAATTATATTCGCAATACCATCATAATTTTTTAAGGGATTTAACTATAGGATTATAGTTGGCAGTAATTATCTATATACGGTTCTAGTATTTTTCCATGTGCTGTACCGATAGTTTTTTATAAAAAAATATTTGATTGTGTAGTAGTTTATTTGTATGACAGGTATAATATTAATATTTTACAATAGTTACTATGATTATTGCCCTGTTAACTGATTTCGGTCATCGTGACCCCTATGTGGGAATGGTGAAGGCAGTGTTATACAGACATGGGTTTAATGGCTTTATTGTTGATATCTGTCATGATATTGTCCCTTATTCAATAGAGCATGCCCAGTTTATGCTGTATACAACCTATAGCTTTTTCCCCGCTCATACTATTATTATGTCGGTTATAGATCCTGGCGTTGGAACACAGCGAAATATTTTATTAGCTACTGATGGTATCTATTATTTCCTTGCACCTGATAATGGGTTACTATCGTGCATAAAAAATTTGGTGGATGTATGGGCAGTTGAAACGGAAGCGTTCAAAAATGCTTCAAGCACATTTCATGCGCGTGATATCTTTGCTGTGATAGCTGCACGGCTTGCTACCAGTGGTATTGATGCAATAGCAAAGAGGCAGGTGCATGAGTATATTCACACTCCCTTTCCTTATTTTTGTGTAAATAATGGTGCTATACTGTGTAAGGTAATGCATATAGATAGGTTTGGTAATTGCATTTTATCATTGCCAAATGATAGATACCCGGTACCCTTGCAAAAGGCAGTGGTACATGATAGAGATCTCATGGTGCATCACTGCAAAACCTATGCGGATTTGCCCAATGGTGCCGTAGGCTTATTGCAGGGCAGCAGTGGCTTTGTTGAACTATGTATGCGTGAGAACGATTGCTCGGGTACATTGGGATTACATATTGTGGATGGAGTAACATTGGTTTATGGTTAATCGCAAAATAGCAATTCTGGTGGGTGATGGTATGGCAGATTATTCCATTGGCGAACTGGGGGATAAAACACCTCTCCAGTATGCCGACACCAGGCACATGGACTATCTGGCAAAAAACGGTATTTGCGGATTGGCACATACAGTACCGCAGGGGATGCCTCCTGGAAGTGATGTTGCCAATCTTTCATTGTTTGGATATGACCCAGTACAGTGCTATACCGGCAGGGCACCGCTTGAAGCGCTGAATATGGGGATTGAGCTTGGTCCAGATGATGTTGCATTCCGGTGCAATATAGTGACTATAGACAATAGCATTATGCAGGATTTTAGCGCTGATCATATTGATTCAGCATTAACAAAAATTGTTATTGATGAGCTTGCACAGCAAATACAATTAAAAGACATAGAATTTTATGCAGGGGTTTCATACCGTAATATTGTGGTGATACGGCATTTTACAGGAGATATGCCAGTAACCACGCCGCCTCATGATATACAGGGCCAGGCTGTTAATGATTATCTTCCTATGAGTGATAACAGCAAGCTGCTCAATGATATAATGAAACAAGCATCTGAAGTGATAGCTCATTCAAAGGTTATTGCTGAGGCTAAAACCCGATACAGGGGAAATCCCACGGCAATATGGCTATGGGGTGGTGGATTTAAACCCAGCATGGAACCTCTGTCAAAGCGATTTGGGTTATACGGGTTTACCATATCAGCAGTTGATTTGATTCATGGTATTGGGAGAGCAGCAGGACTATCGCCCATATATGTTGAAGGTGCAACCGGCTATATAGATACTAATTATGATGGTAAAGCCGCAGCCTTGATTGAAGCCATGAATAAAGCCAACTTTGTGTTTTTGCATGTAGAAGCACCTGATGAGTCGGGGCATGAGGGTAATCTGAAACACAAGCTGAAAGCTATAGAAGATTTTGATGCAAAGATAGTTGGCCCTGTTGTTAATATGCTTAATCGCTATGGAGCATTTACCGTACTGGTTATGCCTGATCATCCAACGCCACTGAATCTAAGGACTCATACAAGCGAGCCTGTTCCTTTTGTCATCTATTCGCCAGATATGAACTATCGTTTGCAGTGCAATGGCTTTAATGAGGTGGATGCGAAAGCCACCGGTATAGTGGTTGACCGTGCACATACGCTGCTGGCGATGATGGTGAATAATTCATTTGCATGGTGAGGACACTATGTCAAAAAAGTTTATTGCTTTACTCATTGTAGTTATAGCTATTGCTGGATTTGTTATATATCGTGCTTTTTCCCCGGCAAAAGTTGATACGGCAATTTCGTATATTGATGATGGCAGATATGCTAAAGCCCTTCGAGTGCTTGATAGTTTGTCAAAAACAGCTCATTATGAAGAAGGTGAAAGGATTTACTATTACCGTTTGAAGGCGTTGCTGGGATTTATTAATGAGTTGAATAGTGATTATGAAGAAGAGCGTGAAACCATTGATAAAAGCAAGGATAACAAGCTCATAGATAAGCTAAAACGTGATATAGAAAAAATAAATAAAAAAGAAGGATTGGATTGTATTCTGGTGACGGAGCCGAAATGTTATATTTTTACTGCCGGGAAGCCGTATGATGAGTTTATTGCTTTATACCCGGGAAGTCGCTACCGTGAAAGCATTGATTTTGAAATTTTGCAATTTATGATTGGTGTTCATGTCAATACTATAGATCCCATTATTGAGTTTTATAAACGCTATCCGGAAACCACCTATCTGTCATCGCTAGTAAACATTCTTTTTAAGGCATTGGCAAGTCCTTCCATCACAGTAAAGGAGCACACAGAAACACTATCTTCAATGCTTGAAAAATTTTGCAATAAATATTCCTCAAGTGCTCAGTACTATCGCATATTCAGGTGTAAAGGCGAAAATGTAAACCTGAGAGATTCATCGGGAACATTTGGACAAATAACCGGCAAGCTTGATAAAGGTGAGATAGTAGTACAGCTTGAGCGTTCCATGGATTCAGTACAGATTGGCGATGTCAGGGATTACTGGTACAGGGTTGTATCGGTAAGTGGTAGCAGAGGGTGGGTTTTTGGTAAATATCTTGAGCAAGTACCGGTAAAGCAGGCACAAGCGGTTGAAGAAGAAAAGTTTACTATTGATGAGCGTTTTGCTACATGGATTGATTCAAATACGCCTGAAGGGTGGCAACATTATTTTCATGGGTATGAATCAGCAATAAGTTTTGTAAAAAGCAGTAATCAAAATATTGTAAAGGTAAACACACAGGACAAAGGAGGGCTTTATAAAAAAACAGGAAGCTTTCAGAATATAACCTGTAAGGTTAAAGGCAGGCTTATTCGGGGTAATGTCATCCTGCTTGGTGTTGTTGGATATGGCGGATATGCATATGTTATAACACTTATGCCAAAAAGTTTGGATGCATGCGGTTATCACATACCGTATGATACTTCATTGTGGCATGAATATGAAATGCGCTCGGAAGGGAAGATATTTTCATTGTATATTGACGGTGAGCTTGTGGCAAGGAAGATTTCACCGGTAAAACATCCCCTATTAACGTCAGCAGGAATTTTTATTTTAGTTTGTCAGGATGGTGGTTCGGCAGAGATTGAATATGTAAAGGTTAAATAATTGACAAACTGCAGATAATAGTAATTTTATTTGTTTATAGATAGAAAGTATGGAGGCATCAGATGGAGAGAGCAATACGAGCGTTTGTAAGGCGTTTTTATCTTGCAACCACCCTTGTTGAGTATTGCATCATACTACCCATTGCCCTCATAGTTATTGCACTCAGTACTGATATAACTGTTCAGCAGCTCTATTCCATTTTTATTGTTGTTGCTATAGTTGCATCCATTGCCCTTGTTACTTTTCCCCCTGTGCAAAAATATATGTTTAAGCCTTTTATCCAGTTAGCTGATTTGATAAAAGAAGGAAAAGAGGCTGATGCAACAATAAAAATACTGGTACGGGAACGCCTTTATGCTCTGCCTGCTATGCGTTCGTTCATTGGCATTGTTTTATGGTTTTGCAGTATTAGTCTTGTCATGATTGGTATGTGGATTATACATATTGATGTAGAGACCATACTGGTGTGTTTTGTGGTTGGCACCTTTATACTTATAGCGGTAGGATTTTCCCTTACTATTGTTTCTCAAAGGATTGTTAATGAATTCATAAAGAAAAATGATTTTATTAACGATTTTATTAATTACTCCTCTCAAAAAAACATTAGCATCTGGGGATCGTTACGAAACACGCTGACAGTTTCAGTAGGTTCAATGATATTACTATCAATCTTACTTGTTGCCTCCAGCAGCCTTTTATTTATTTTTAAATCCCGCATAGATGAGTATGCAGGGCAAATGACCACCAATGCTCTGGCTGTTAAAAATGATATTATTGCTACATTGCAGATGGGACTTGATATGGCAGGTATTGCGGCTCAACACAATTCCGTTGAAATGTTGCTTCCAATGAAGCAAAATTCAGAAATCTATGATATATTTGTTATGAATCATGAACAAAATGCTTATGCCCGGAATACGCTGAAAAATAAAGTAACAGGGTTATTATCAGGCTCTCTGGGGATGGATGGTGTCAAAAATAAGAAACCATTTATAGGCAGTTTTGTTTTTGTCCCGGCAATAAAAAAATCGTTAGCAGTATGTGCTTACCCCGCTAACAATGCATGGTATTGTGTAGCATTTGATCTGCATACACTATTTTCTAAACGCTATAGCCATTATCGTATTGGAAATCGTGGATATATACTATTGATGGATAAAAACGGTATCTTTTTGTCACATCCCCATGAACAATATATTGGCAAAGAAAATCTCCAGCAGTATGATTGGGGTAGAAAGGCATTTGCCACTCAATCAGTAGTTAAATATCCGTGGGAAGGTGAGCGAAAAATCATTACTGTAGCCATCAGCGATTTTCCTGCTTTTTCCGTAGCTCAGACGGTATATGAGCAGGAAATAGCCATGACTATAAAAAATATAATAGTGTTTATTATTATTATTTCCATAGGAATTATAATTTTAGGGATTATTGCTATCATTGTAATA
The DNA here is from genome assembly GCA_029548025.1 of Spirochaetota bacterium. The sequence goes on along the minus strand of JAKPOE010000280.1, from coordinate 9,248 downwards.
TTAACCAGTTCATTTAAACCATTTACTACATTACGTGATTCAATTTACCGGATAGCTGAAGGGGATATATCAGCAACACCGGACGTCATCTATGGCAATGAGATTGGCAACATTGCTACATCTATAAAAATATTGACCAGCAAAATCAGTGGTGTCATAGACCAGATAAAAAATTCTTCCAATGAATTGTCAACAGCTTCTGAACAGATGTCTGCTGGTATCAGCGCACTTTCAGATGTTGCATCAAATCAGTCTGCTTCTACACAGGAGATAACAGCTACTATTGAAGAGATCTCTGCAAATTTAGATTCCATAGTCATGAATACCAAAGAAGAGTCAAAAAGTCTTTCTCTTTTTTCTACACATTTACAGGAACTATCGCAATCAATATTTTCTTTTTTGCTTATCATGGAGGAATCTTTAAATCGCACGCATACCATAAGCAGTGAAGCGCAACAGGGGCAGGTAGTACTGCAACAGATGAATACAAGTATGAAAAAAATTGTCGATAGTTCTCATGGAATTGCTAATGTTGCCCAAATTATTCGTGGCATAGCTGATCAGGTAAATTTATTGGCACTCAATGCTGCAATTGAGGCTGCTCGAGCAGGTGAAGCTGGAAAAGGATTTGCAGTGGTTGCAGATGAGATTACGAAGTTAGCTGACGCGATAGCTCAGAGTTTAAAAGATATAGATAATTTAGTACGAGCAAACGAGAAAGAGATTCAGCAGGGGATTGGTATTACAGAGAACACCGTTGCTACTATTACAAATGTCATTCAAGGGATAGAGTCCGTAAATCTGGATGTCAACACCATGGGACAAAAAATACGGGAACAAAGTGAAATATTCAATGAAACAAAGAAGGTATGGGATGTAACCGAATCACTATCACGTCAAATATTGGATTCGGTAGAGGATCAAAAAAGCGCTGTTGAGGAGATTGTACGTTCAATTAATACTATTAATTCATTAACACAGAATGTGGCAGGTACGGCTGAAGAGATGCATTCAAGCGCTGAAAATTTAGCATCAATGGCAGAACAGCTTAAAATAATGCTTGATTATTTTAAATTATGATAGTACAATTTTAAAAATTCTTATATAGGAATATACATGAGAAGGATAGCTAATACTATAATGCTATTTTTATTAATGTTTTACTGTTATGCGTTTGCACAACAGAACTATTCCATCAAAGAATTAGTTGATAGTGCTTTCCAAACATTTGAATTAATGAAAGCTCAGCAGCTAAAAATTGATGAAATGGAGGCTCTCAGAAAATATAATACTCAGTGGAAAAATCCAGAAATATCAGCATATTATGGTAGCAAAAGTATTGAATCGCATAAAGGGGATGTTGCTGGTGTTTCAATTGTACAACCGCTGTATTTTCCCGGGAAGATTTCGTTTGTAGATGAAATATACCGGTATAAAAAAAATTATGAAGCACTATCGTATGAAGAGATGAAATATTTCATTGCTTCAACGGTCATTAATTTGAGTTATGACTATGCAATCAAAACATTACATTCAGACCATATCAATTCACGCCTCAATCGGTTAAAGATAATTAATGCATATATGTCAGGCAGGCCTGTCATATCACCACAAAAACGCGTGGAGATAGCTATCGTAAAAAATACTATACGGATGCTTGAATCAGAAATATATAAACTAAAAGCCGATAAGGCTACTACATTTGCCCGTCTTGCGTTATATACAAGGATTGCTTCGCCACAGCTATCGTTGCATATTAACTGGATTACAAACCCTCCATTGTATGATATCAATGCAATTGAACAGAAGGCAAAAAAGGAAAGCCTATTAGTTAAAAAGCAAAAGCAGGTATACATGGCGTCGGTAGCCGAGCTGTCATTGTCAAAGAAAAATATATTCCCTGATTTCAGCATTCTATTTAATTATGATTATGAAAAGGTAATTGATAATGAAAAAACTATATCTGGAGGGATAAGTATTCCAATACCTTTGTATAATCAAAATCAGAATGAAATAAAAGCCATGCAGTCCAGAGTTAAACAGGAAGAATTCATTTCACACTATGTGGAAAAAATGATAGAAACTGATATCCGTACTATCATGGTACAATATGACTATTACCGTAACCTGTTGGGACTCTATAGCCCTGACCTTGAAGATGAATTAAACAGATCAATGGTATATGCTGATAATCAGTTTAAGCGAGGGACAATTACGTTGCAGTCATATTTAGAGCTTGATGTACAGGTTCACGAAACCCTTGAGAACATATATACCACCCAGAAAGAACTTGTACGTAACATATCAGCAATTGCATGCCTTATTAATGATTATACTATTTTGCTTGGTATAGCCCAATGATTAATACATGGATACAAAAAGCATTGCATGGGCAGTTATGGGTTATTCTTATTACTGTAGCTGTTATTGTTGGAGGTGCTTTTGCTATTGGCCGGTTGCCAATTGATGCTGTTCCGGATATTACCAATGTAACAGTAATGGTAAATACTAAAACAGGTGCACTTGCACCGGAAGAGGTGGAAAAGACTGTTACATTCCCTATTGAATCAGAATTAGCAGGACTGCCTGATGTGCAGGATATACGTTCTTTATCAAAATATGGTCTTTCACAGGTTATCGTTGTGTTTTCTGATGATACAGATATTTATTTTGCGCGACAGTTGGTCAATGAAAGGATACAATCTATTCGTGATAAATTGCCAGAGGGTTTATCGCCTGAGCTTGGACCGGTATCAACAGGGCTTGGTGAAATTTTCATGTATGCTGTTGTTGCTAAAAAGGGGAGTGTTCTCTCACAGTTATCACAAAAAGAACAGCTAACCTATCTTAGAACAGTACAGGACTTTATCATTAAACCTGCTATAAAAAGTGTGCCGGGCGTGGCTGAAGTTGAATCAAATGGTGGTTACAAAAAGGAAATTCATATAGATGTTGATCCACAAAAAATGGATATTTATGGTATAACCTGTCATCAAATGGTAAAGGCATTAGAGAAGGTTGGTGAAAATTATGGAGGGGGCTACATTCAGGTTGAAGGGAAACAGATTATAGTAAGAACCTATGGGAAGATCGATGCATTACAGCAGATCAAAAACTTACCGGTTAGGATAAACGTTTATGGTGCTCCAATCCGTGTATGGCAGGTTGCTGAGGTAGTTGAAGGGAATCAGCAACGTTTAGGTGCAGCTACGTTTAATGGTGAAGAAGCAGTGCTGGGTACAGTTCTTATGCGCATTAATGCAAATAGCAGAGAAGTTTCGCAGGCAATTGAAAAGTATATATCGGAAATTTCCCTGCCTCCTGATGTTCAGATCAAGACATTGTATACAAGAAGCTTTTTGGTAAATGCAACAATAAAAACAGTTGCAAGAAATTTAACTGAAGGTGGATTGCTGGTTATAGCAATACTCTTCCTTATCTTGGGAAGTGCAAAGGCAGCATTTTTAGTAGCATTGGCCATACCAGTGTCCATGTTGTTTGCAACAAGTGGCATGGTGATTTCAGGTATTGCTGCAAGCCTTATGAGCCTTGGTGCAATTGACTTTGGTCTTATTGTTGACGGCTCAGTTGTTATGGTAGAAAATATAATGCGGCACCTCAATTTAGCAAAAGGGAAATTGCAAAATAAGAAAGAAAAGATGCGGATAATTGGAGATGCTGCTAAAGAAGTAAGCCAACCGGTTTTTTTAGGAATACTTATAATAATGGCGGTGTATGTACCTGTACTGAGTTTAACAGGTATTGAAGGAAAGATGTTCAGACCTATGGCTGAAACAGTGCTTTATGCTTTAGGTGGGAGTATTCTCATTGCTTTATTTCTTATGCCGGTAATGTCTTACTTTTTTATTAATCCTTCTCATTCTGAAAAAGAGCCGTTGTTTTTCAGAGTGTTATCAAAAGCCTATAAACCTTTTTTACTATATTCTCTTAAACATCCTGTTAAAGTTATCATTCCAACTCTTTTAGTGGCATTAATCGCAATAATAATGTTTTTTAATCTTGGTTCTGATTTTATTCCCCGACTTGATGAAGGGGACATGGTTATAGGTTTGGTGCGTGATCAAACTATTGGTATAGATAAATCCCTGGAAATACAGAAAAAAAGTGATAGAGCAATAGCACAATTTAAAGAAGTTACAACAGTATTTTCTCGAATGGGGACTCCTGAATCAGCAACCGATCCAATGGGAGTTAATTTTGCAGACACCTTTGTTATATTGGAAAAAGATAAATCAAAATGGCAAAAGTATAATGGAAAAACCGTATCCAAGGTTGAGCTTTTTGAGATAATAGCTAAAAAAATAGAGAATGAGGCTCCAGATCAGGAAATATCACTTACGCAACCTATTGAGATGCGTTTTAATGAAATCCTTGAAGGAAACAGGGCTGATATTACCCTGCGCGTTATTGGCCAGAATCTGGATATATTATATGAGCTTTCAAACAAATCCATACCAATATTAGAAGAGATACAGGGAGCTTCTACCGTAGAACTGGATCCGTTAACAGCGCTGAAAAAAAGTGATATTATGGATGTAGTGCTGGATTATGATGCAATTTCACGGTATGGAGTCAATATTAATGATGTGAATAATGCATTTTCTATGGCTATGACTGGAAGTTATGTAGGTTATCTGTATGATGAGGATAAGCGTTTCCCTATAGTTGTACGGTTGGGTGATAAATTCAGAAAGAATATTGCCGATATAGCAAAAATCCCCGTTGGATTGCCTGATGGTGGAACAATCCCTATCAATACTATTGCAAAAATAGAGCAAAAAAAACAAATAACAACGATTGCTCGTACCAGGGCAAAGCGCTATGCGGCAGTTTCCATTAACATAAAAAACCGTGATACGCAGAGCTTTGTTGACGAGGCTAAGGAAAAAATTAAAAAGCTTGCTATTCCAAAAGGATATCAACTCAACTGGGGCGGACAATTTAAAAATCTTGCATCAGCACGCACACGCTTACTTGTTATCATACCAATTGTATTGGCAGTAATCTTCGTTATACTTATTAGAACTTTTCATAGTATAACACAAACATTATTGGTATTTAACAGCATACCATTTGCACTTACCGGCGGAGTTATTTTTATATATTTAAGAAACATACCGTTAAGTGTTTCTGCAGGTATTGGATTTATAGCCTTAATTGGTATAGCTATACTCAATGGCATGGTGCTGGTTAATTTCTTCAATCAATTACGCCAGGAAGGCATGAAATTGGAAAAAGCAGTACATGAAGCTACCATGATACGGCTGAGACCGGTACTCATGACTGCTCTGGTTGCAAGCTTAGGATTTATTCCTATGGCATATAATACTGGTATTGGTGCTGAAGTACAGCGCCCACTTGCAACAGTAGTCATTGGGGGTTTGGTATCTTCAACAATACTTACCTTATTATTGCTACCAACATTATATATTTGGGTAGAAAAACTATTTAGCAAAGACTAAATAATTAAAATCATATTGAATGAAACGTTACCGTAATTTTTTTCCGACTATTGCCCATACCATATCCGCTAATGTGGCAGCAGAAGGTATAAGATAGGAAAAATTTAAAAAACCGTGAATCATGCCCTTTGCTTGAATACACAGAGCATCAACATGTGATTCCTGTAGAGCAACAGCATACATCTCACCCTGATTACAAAGCGGGTCATGTTCAGCAGTTATAATGACAGCCTCAGGACTTCCGGTTAAATTATCATGTAAGATAGGGAAAAAGTAAGGATTGAGCAAATCATCTGTTGATGCAACATAGAGCTGAGTAAACCATAGCATGGATGCTTTTGTTAAAAAGAATCCATTGCCATATTGTCGCAATGATTCTGAGCATAAATCTGCAGCCACTACTGGATAAAAAAGCACCTGTAATTGTGGCAGTGGAAGAAGGTTATCCTTACATTGAAGGCAGGTAACCGTTGCTAAATTTGCACCAGCGCTATCTCCAGCAATAACTATTTTATTTTCATTAATACCAAAAGTAGAAGCATGGTTCATAATCCATAGATATGATTCGTATGCATCGTTGACAGCAGCAGGGAATTTATATTCAGGGGCAAGCCTGTATTCTACGGAAATAACCTTACAGCCACTGGTATTGGCAGCTTTTCTGCATACATGATCAAAAAGCTCTATATTGCCAAATATAAATCCGCCACCATGGTAATAAACAATCAAGCCATCATTGGCGTTATATGGTTCATAGAGCCTGCAGGGGAGGCTAATACTATTATAGGTAATAATAAAATCGTTAACCAATTTAATATCTTCTTTAACTTGTTGATCAATCCCCATATCCATTACAGCGCGAACTTGCTCAACCGATAGTGTGCTAAATTCAATGTTCTGTAAAACATCAAGCACCTTTTTAACGTATGGATCTAATGCCATAAATATCACCTCCAAAAATAAAATAATTATTTTTTAGCACATCGCGATGCGCACTTATATACTAATGCACACAATCATTCCGTACTTGACACTGGATTACGATAATTATCTGAAATCCTAAATCAGGATTTGGTATGATTGTCACCAGATATCTGTATCCCCTAAGGGCGTACCAACAAAACGGTTAACGTGGACTACCTGAAAGTTATTTGTTGATACTGACAATATTATGAATGAATATACATTAATAGTCAAGTAAAATATAGTAGAGGAAAACATAAATATTTGCACTGCGCAGGGTGGCATTGATACTATAATTGATACTATAATCTTTAAAGTAATAGCGGCTAATAAACAGGAGCATGGATCATTGCTCCTGTTTATTAGCGCAATTGCACATCAGTCCTGTATAAACAAGAACAACGATTCAATAAATTCGGGGTCCTCTTTATCAATCACCTCAATGATATGCTTATGTAATCGTTTTTTATGCTCACCAAATATACCACGTTTTTTCTTGAAGGATTTAGCAAATGCAATTGATTCATTCATCAGTTCATCAACATTGGCACATGCCTTTTCAATAATGTGATGTTCAGCAAGCTCTGGGGCGGGAACTCTTCTCCCTGTTAATTTCATCTCATTAAATTTATAATAGGGAAGGGCTTTTTTAACAAATGCTATCATCCCGGGCAAAAAGGGGATACCTAAATCAACCTCCGGGAAACAAAAAAAACCTCTATCCGAACGCATAAACCTGAAATCACATGCGCAGGATAGTATAGCGCCATTACCAAATGCATGTCCATTGATGGCAGCAATAACCGGCATGGGCGTAAGGAGCAGACGCTTAAATACATTGTTCATACCATACATGAAATCTTTAATAGCTTTAAAATCTTTTTCTGCCATCCTTGGCATAAGCCACTCAATGTCTACGCCAAGGCTAAAATTTTTTGCATCACTGGAAGTCAATACTATCCCGTTAATTTCCCTGTCAGCTTCAGCTTCGTCCAGTGCCTGCAACATTGCCTGAGCAAACATGACGTTATGTCTGTTTTCAACAGTGTTCATAGTGATAATTGCGATATTCTCATCTTTTTTCCATTCTACAATGCCCATATATACCCCCTGTAAAATTTATTTAAAAAATAATAGTAAGTGCGCATTATATGTAACAATTATTCACTGCAAATTCTGAATGATCCTTTTTTAAAAAAATCTTTTAAATCATGAGGCAATGTGTCATTCAATATATATAAAAGTTCGCTGCAATCGTCATCGCTTACTATTTGATTTTCCCTGTCTTTGAAGTTGCATCCATCCCAGTTTAAGCATCGAACGTGTATCATTATTGCAGTAAAAATCTTTTCGGCATATGGCATATCCTCTTCCCATACCTGCTCTAGTTCATAATAATAATCAAGTCGGGTCCCTACCGGGTTAAATCCACGGGCAAACGCTAAATCAATAATCTGAAGCCATATACGTTCCTGACATATATACAGGGAACTATCGTACATGTTTTGTAAAATAAATGGAGAGGCCATAGTACACCTTCATAACACTATATGCGTAACATCGTTATGTGCTGTCAAGGCTGTTTTATGTTTTAATAATTAAAATTTGAGCGATAGTTACCGGTAATGGTAGTATCATTAAAAATTAGATGATTGCTGTTCATCGATTTATTAATAAAAAAAGGGCTATTGAAGAATAGCCCTTTTTTTATACATGAAATATGTAACATATTATAGAGCGGAGATGTTTACATGTTCTTTTACCAGCTTTTCAGCCAGTGCAATCTTTTCCTTGTTATCCTTTGTAAGAAGAGCTTCCATCTTGTCGATTTGTCCTGCCACCTGATAGGCATTGCTTGAAACAAGGAGAAGTGGAATGTTCTTCTCAGCGGCTTTTGAAATAATATTTGATGGAGGCAGGATATTATTGGTTAAGACAATCCCTACCGTATTTGTTTCCAGTGCCGATATAATAATATCACTTCGATCGCCGCTTGTAATCAAAAGTTTACCTTCTTTATTAAAGAGAGGATTTCTCAGTGCTTCGTTTACCGACATGGCGCCCAGAAATACATTTTTAACTACTTTATTTAATCCTGATTCGCCAGCAATAACCTTTGCAAATAGTGCTTCTGACAGATAGTCCATGGAAAAATAGGTAAGTTCTGCTGAATAGGGAATCATGCCTAAAATGGGCACACCCATCTTCTCAATTTTATCTGCATAGGTGCTTTTGAAATCATCAAGATCGTGGATCTTGTTTATGATCACACCTAAGAAATTGATATCGCTGGTATCGACATATCGCTTAAAGAGTGTTATATCATCAATAATAACATCATCGTTGCCACCAACAATAAGCACTAATTTTGCATCAAGTGATTTTGCCACTGTTATTGGGTCTAAATATACTGAAACACCATAGGCAAGGTCTTTCCCACTTTCAATAAAGAGCACTTCCCTGTTCTTTGCTATTGATTTTGCAACTTCAAGAAGCTTTTCTTTGATACGGGCTTCATCATACACATATCGCAGTTTAGCATGTTCAAAACCAATCGTCATATCTTCGGGATTTTCTTCCAATCCAAAAAGATTGGTAAGTAATGCAGCATCATAATCCCATAGCCGTTTTTTCCTGTATATAAGCCTATCGCCAAAGGGTTTCATATATGCAACTTCTTTGCCCATTGCTTTTGCTAACCCGGTAAAGATTGTAGTTTTTCCGGCGCTTCTTCGTGTACAAGCAAATACTATTTTATTCATAATATACCTCGCTTACGATTTAGAAATAATTATCCTGACG
>JAKPOE010000276.1 GCA_029548025.1 Spirochaetota bacterium | reverse complement strand
TATTGATTATAATACTTTATTACCGGTGATTGTAATTTATTTTTAATTGAAAAGGATTATTGATACTATGATACAGTATATACTGCGCAATGCTATAATGATATTTGAAGAGATTTTTAAAAATATCTGGAAAGCTTTACTATCAAGTTTTGGTATTATATTGCTGATTGCTTTTTTGGTGTTATACCTTTCATTACGTGAGTCAGTAACCAAATTTGTTGATAAAAGGCTTTTTGGCTCATTAGATATTAATGAAATGATTATTGAGCCAAAAGCTAAATCAGGTGAACCAACATTAGCGTATGCAATAAACAGTATTTCTGCCGAAAAGGTAAAAGCTATACGCAAAATGCCCACTATATCTTCGGTGAATGCAGTAACCTGTATTAATGCTGCAACAAAGATAAGGATTGAACTCTTTGGTAAATCATATACACCGTATGTGCCAATTTGTGGAGTAAGCCGGCAATTCATAAAAGACAAAGTTGCTGATTATAAATCATTTACATTTAATCCCAATAAAGAGGTCCCGGTCATTGCACCTCAAGTGGCTCTTGATATGTTTAACAACTTTGCATCTATTAACAACATCCCCCTTTTTACGGAAGAAACGTTAAAAGGCTTGCCAGTTACGCTGATAATTGAAACGCCAAAAGCGGTGGAACCAAAAAAACGTTTTAAGGTACCAGCATATGTTCATTCATTTTCGAGTACTTTCAACCTTACCGGGATTGTTGTGCCGGATAGTTTTATAAATTCAATTGCTGCTCAGTATGCTGTGGAAACAAAAAGTGCAAAGCCTATTTTGTATATCAGGCTTTATGCTAAGGTTAAAGATGTTAAAATGCTTCCTCAGACTACAAAAGAGATAAAATCCATGGGGCTTTCGGTGACCTCACTTGATGAGATAGCCAGTAAAACAAATCAGGCAATGAGTATCATTGATGGCTTTTCCCTGTTAGTTGGTTTTTTCCTGTTATTGTTGACAGTAATATCAATATTTAATTCGTACCTGATAATTATCTATAATCGAAGCTATAGCTTTTCATTACGGAGAATATTAGGGGTATCAAAATTAAGGATTATAATGACATTTATGGTTGAAGCTGCATTTATTGGGGGGGTATATGGTTTTATAGGTTATCTGGCAGGAGCTTATTCAATTCAAGCTGCAGGTGCAAGGCTTTCATCGCTTATACCTGCATTTCAAGGTATAGGGCTTGAACCTGTTGGTATGCATATAGGTGCGTTAATGGTGTTGTTTTCTATTGCAATATCGTCACTGTCAGCGCTCATACCTGCAATATTCGCTTCTAATATGAATTTATTTAAAGCATTAAGTAAACAGTGAGGTGGAATCGTGGCATTATTGTCGGTAAACTCTATTAGTGTTAAATATGATGAAAGAAGAGTCCTTGATAAGGTT
>JAKPOE010000262.1 GCA_029548025.1 Spirochaetota bacterium | reverse complement strand
GGCTCTGACCCCATTTTTTATCACTGCGGGATTAATGAAAAAACAGCGAAGGCATGGATGCCGTAGCGCTCTACGGCTCGTGCGAGGACAAAGACAGGATGTCTTCCGCAGCACGATGGCAGGGATATAATCCATACAGCGGGATAAGGCACACCGCCGCCTGAGGTGCGCTTTGGGGGTTGGTAAGGGGGTATTTAGCGCATAAATATCCCCTTACGAAAGGATAAAACTTTTGTTGCCCCACAAAATAAAGTATGAATAAAAATAAAAAAAATTCCAATATTTTTTGCTATATCCATGTCTTACTATTATATAAACCATTACAAGGAGGTAAACAATGAGTTCAATAGTTAGTTATGGTAATCTGTTTAATCAGGAAGAAATTGAAAAATTTTTGTGTGATATGTTTTTAAATGTAAATAAAGGTGTTCTGGAAAAATATTCATATAACGATTACAGCTTCTATGACCTGATATGTGGTAACAGGAATAAAGCAGTGGTAAAAATTAAATAAAATATTTATACTGTTTTTATAAATGTTGAAAAATAATTGCCTGTATAACAAAAACAACTTGACGTTTTATATAAAGGAATTTTTAATTTGTTACACTATTATGGTTAATCACTATTAAGCAAAAACAAAATTGATGAAATGGAATTGTTAAATACAGAAAAAAAAATTGTTCCACTTTACAAATTTGAAATTAATATAAAGGCAATTACGCCAATTGAGTTTTATAATTTTCCAGGTATTGTACTTCGTGGTGCTTTTGGATGGATGCTAAAACAACAAACATGCCTTGAGAAAAATTTGGAAAAATGCCGCCCATGTCAATTTGTGCAGTATTGTCCCTATGCTTCTATATTTGAATCCCCCAACACAGGTGATGCCAGCATTATGGCAAAAGCAACAAACTTTCCACATCCCTTTGTTCTTTCACCAGTTGTACGCTGGGGTACCATTATACAACCTGATGAGCAATTTACGGTTTACCTGTCAATTTTTGGTGAATCAATAAAATATTTTCACTTTTTCATAAAAGCTCTTATTGCCATGGGTAACAAAGGAATAAGTAAAACAAAAGGCACGTATGAAATTACCTCAATTGCCAATTATAGTAACAATGATTTGATATATACAAAAGATGATGGTTATATTGCCGATACATTACAGCCAATGGAAGTAGAATGTATTGATACTACAACAGCTACCGTGCAGTTTATTACCCCATGTTTCTTAAAATTTAACAATGAAATATTGAAAAAGCCTACTATTGAAGCAATTATAACAAATATTGCAAGGCGTTATAAAATAATTTCCAATATTTATGGTGGTGATGCAATTGTAAATAATGGAGATTATTTTTATGATACGGCTATACATTTGCATAATGTTACAATAAGTGATATGGATATTGAATGGTACAGTACCAACAGGTTTTCTAAAAGGCAAAGCCGTATGATGAAAGTTCAAGGATTTATGGGGTCAATGACAATAGAAGGCAATATAAGGGAAGTATATCCGCTGTTAAAAATTGGCGAAGCAATACATATAGGAAAACAAACTTCGTTTGGGTGTGGCTTGATTAGACTTCAAAATGTACAATAAAAAATTAAAGAAGGATGGAGTCACCACTAATGGATGAAAATCTTAAGCATCAGTTACATATTTTATTTGCAAGTTTGTTCCATGATATTGGAAAATTTAAACAACGTGCATTTGGTGATAAACCGCATTCCAATTTTCCTTCCGCTATGGATGCAATGATTTTGCCTTCAACTGAAAGTGGGTATGGTTACAAACATGCATTATGGACTTTTGATTTTTTTGAAAATGACTGTAAAACGGTTCAATTGCCAAAGGATCTTGATTGGAATGAAATTCGTGATATGGCTTCAAAACATCACAAACCTTCAAACTATAAAGAAGAAATTATACAATTAGCAGATAGAGTTTCATCATCACTGGATAGATCAGGGGAAGATGAACATTTTAAGCATGGTATACATTTGAAGAAACATTTACGTTCAATCTTTCCGCAGGTCTCAATAGGGGATAAGCATAAAAATTTGAATCACTCTATATATAAAATAGCAAGGCTTAATGTCAATAGTGTTTACCCCGTTGCATTGCAACAGGAGGATGATACATTAGAATCGCAATATAAAAAACTGTGGGATGAATTTATAGATTCATTTCATCAAATTTGTTTGCAATGGGGCAATAGTAATAATATTATTCAATTTGCCCATTGTATCAACTATCTGTTAAAAAAATATACATGGTGTATTCCGGCCGCAACAAATGATATTATGTGCGATAGCTCATTATATGATCATGCTGTAAGTACTGCTGCAATAGCTTTAACTTTGTATAATTATAATTCTGAGCAATTGCCATCAAAGGATGAAAAGGCAATTGTATTATTTGCTGCTGATATATCAGGTATACAACAGTTTATATTCCAGCACCATCAGCAGTCATTTAAAGGAAGTTCCAAGATAATACGTGGAAGATCATTCTATATTTCTGTTATTGGTCTGGCATATCAGTATAAGCTATATAAAGAATCCGGTATTGCACCATTTACTCAGCTAATGTCCTCAAGTGGCAAATTTGTAATGCTTTTACCAAATTCAGAAAAAGTTTTATCAATTCTGGATAAGGTACAGCATGAAATTGATCAATGGCTGTTTAAAGAATTTCATGGTGATTTTGCAATAATAACTGATAATTCAGTAAAAGCTTCAATTAATGATTTTGGGCATGATAAATTTTCATCGTTGATTGGACAAATAAATTATAACCTTTCAATAGCTAAATACTCTAAATTTAAAAATATTCTTAGCGGTGGCAATTGTGTAATTGATATTAATTACTCTGAAGAAGAAATGTGCCCTGCATGTGGTAAGTATAGCAAAAATATTAACTATTCAGATGAATTGGGTCAACGTTGTGATTTTTGTAATACAATGTTTACATTGGGCGGAAAAATTGTAAAAAAACCATTGTATCTGGTATTTCATGATAATGCTCATAATGCCGATTCATCATTTTTTAATGGAACCTTTTCCATTAGTTTTGCAAACGATATCCTTCCATATCGTAATGCATACGCCATATACACGCTTGATGAGTCAGTAGAAACACTGCCACTGTTAGAGTTGAATAATTATGTGCCCATTGTAAATAATGAAATAAAAACGTTTGAAGAAATTGCCTTATCATCAGTTATCCATTATAATGAAGATGAAGAAAATACCATGCGTGGCGTTCCATTGCTATCGTTTATAAAGATTGATGTTGATAATCTTGGCTTTATTTTTTCATATGGCATAGATAATTTGAGCTTATCACGATATGTTACATTATCACGAATGTTGCATTATTTCTTCAATAAGATAGTTTTCAATGAACTATCGAACACAAATAATTTAAAAAATACCTATACTGTATTATCAGGTGGGGATGATTTATTTTTAATAAGCCCTTTGAGAAATACCATTGAGTTAATAAAAACCTTACAAACAAAATTTAACGATTTTACGTGCAGGAACAATGATATAAGTTTTTCTACGGGCGTATTTATTTGCCATGACAATTATCCCATGGGTAAGGCATCCGAGTTAGCTGAAGAATGCCTTGAAAAAGCAAAATCCGAAGGTAAAAATAAAATTCATTTGTTTAATGTTTCAGTACGGTATGATAAGTGCTATGAGATGCAATCTACTATTGAATGGTTTGCTTCTAAGTTAATTGATAACAAATCTACTATAACTCAGTCATTTATTTACAGGTTACTTGAATATGTTAGAATGGCTATGAGCAATTCATTTTCACGTTTTTTATATTTACCAAGGTTTAAATACGATATAGCGCGGAATATAGTACAAAAGGATAAAGAGGGAAATATTATTAATGGTGATGATATACAAAAATTAGAAGGTCTTTTTCATAAATCAAATTCTGATAGGTTTAAATTGCTGGAAGTATTGCTTATGCTAACAATATATTCATTACGAAAACATAAACCTTCAAAGGAGGAAAATGCATGATAGAGATTGATGAGAAATATTTAACTACTGAACCCGAGGCAAAAGCTAAAATTTTTAAAGACAGAGGTCTTGAGACATCGCAGCTGCGTAAATATTATGATGAGCTTAAAGTGCTGGAAAAACGTGGGTATGGTAAATCAAATGATGATTTTCAAAAACAGATTTTACCCATGGTAAAATTTATGAAAGCAAAGATTGCCTATGGCGCTGGAAGAAAAGTAAATAATAAAAGATTAGTACCTGTTGAGTTTAAAGATCACATGTCAGCACAAATTGATAAGATTAATGATTTCAATAGTCTTAGAAATTTTTTGCTTCATTATCAGGCAATAATTTGTTATTTTACTTTTTTGAATGAATTTTCCCAATCGCAACAGCAACAGCAACATCAACATCAACATCAACAAAGGAGGGGCTAAATGGCACAGCTAAAAGAGATTAAAATAGTAAAGGGCAAAATATTAGTGGAAACTGGTTTACATATTGGAGCCAATGCAAAAGGAGTGGGTATTGGCGAATTGGATAATCCAGTTCTTAAAGACGTTCGTACAGGTTTTCCCTATATACCCGGTTCTTCTTTGAAAGGCAAAATACGCTCATTACTTGAATTGGAGCATGGTATTAGTTCAAATGATAAAAGTAAACCCTGTTCATGCGGTAAATGTCCTGTTTGTAAAGTATTTGGAACAACTGCAAAAGAAAGCAATGAAATAACCAGGGTTTTATTCAGGGATGCATTTTTATCTGAGGAATCAAAGAAAGAATTATATGATAAAAATTTACAGGCAACTGAAGAAAAAACAGAGAATATGATTAATAGATTGGGTGGTCATGCAGAATCGCCACGCACAATGGAACGGGTAATACCTGGACTTACATTTGATTTTGAAATAGCCTTACGTGTTTTTGACAATGATAATAATGTAGCTATTGATTTATTAAAAAAAGGTTTACTGATGCTTCAAAAGGATGCATTGGGTGGTAGTGTTAGCCGTGGCTATGGTAAAATACGGTTTGAAAATGTTAGCATAAATGGACAACCATTTAAATTGGAGTAAAACATGGCAAGTGTATATAAAGTAGTTTGCCAGCCTATGTCATTTTATTCTATGATGTACAAAGCTGATACCATTTTTGGAGCCTTTTGCTGGTCCATACGATATTTTGAAGGGGCTGATGCACTGGAAGGCTTGTTAGAAAAATTTAAAAGCAGCCCGCCTTTTCTATTATCATCTATGATGCCGTATGGTTATATGTTTAAGCCATTACTGCATCCACCACGAATTGAAAGTAACAATAAATCTGAAGCAAAGGGTTTACTGGAAAAAGAAAAAAAGCGTAAAAAAATACAGTTTGTAACTATTGATTTTATTTCTAAAAACCAGAAAAATTTATCACAAGCTATAGTAAGTGATGAGTTATTTAATAATATATTTGATAGTACAAAGATTGGGCGCCTTGAAATTACAAGAAATGCTATTGATCGTATCACACTACACGCTCGTGAAGGAGCACTTTTTAGTGAGGTTTTTTTATATTCAGAAATGCCTTTGGTTTTTTATATAAAAGTAAATGATGAACAATATTCTGAAGGATGGTTTGCGTCAATTGTTGAAGCTGTTGGATTAAACGGGCTGGGTAATGATTGCAGTATAGGGAAGGGAGTTTTTAAAATGAAATTAGAAAAAATAACTCAGCAGGAAATAGCAATGTTTGATTATTTTTCGGATAATTATGTTACCTTAAGTGTATGTATAGGAGCGGATTTATATCCTCGATGTTATACCACCTTTACCCGCTATGGTAAGCTTGGAGGCTTATATAGTCAATGTGGTATCAATGGTAGCCTGGTGTATTGTAAAAAGCCAGTTGTGTTTTATCATGAAGGTTCGGTATTTTCGGGTAATGGGTTGGGTAGTATGGTAAACAATGTACATCAGGAAAAGTCTATTGTTCAATATGGATATGCTTTCCCGCTATATTTTGGATAACAGGGTGTGGAGTCAATGGAACAATACAGAGCAACTATAAATATTATTACTCCATTAATTATTCATAATGGAACCTTTTATGATTTATGGGATATAATGCCTAATCCAAAAAATGATGAAGTATTTATTATTGATGTAGTCCGTGCATTTATGCTGATGCGAGAAAACGAAAAAGAAAATTTCAATACCTTGCTTGATGAAATTGTAAAAAAGAATAATGAAAATGATATTAAAGTATTGATGACTAAATTAAAAAGTATGTTGCATAATAAGGTTTATGAAGAACCAGATAGTATTATTCGTAAAGCGAAAGCATTAGAAGGATTTACAAAACAAATAAGTGATAATCCAAATTTACAAATTAATAAAATTTTTACAGATAAATTAACCAATAAACCTTTTATACCAGGATCTTCAGTAAAAGGCATGTTACGTACTGCAATGTTAGAATCCTTGCGAAAAAAATTTAAATTAGAACCAAAGGTTGAACGCGATGATGTTAGAAAAGACAAAGTTGTAATAAAGAAAGCATTGAATTTTGAAGCAAGAATATATGGCAGTCCTGAAAATAAACATGTAGTAAATTTAGATCGAGCTTGTCCCAAAATCTGTTGAAAATGAGTGGCATCTCCCGGGGCATCAGAGTATAATGCCCCAAAACAATACTAACAATAATAGGAGATACCACAATGAAGCACAAAACAGTAGTCAGAAAAAAGCAACCACAAAAAATTGTATCAGTGGAAAATGATTGGAAAGAAGCAATCAAAGCAACATTATTTGAGACGGTGCTGCGATTTGGGATAGCAGCATATTGTGAGATGGTAGAAGAAGAGATAACGGCACTATGCGGGGAACGGTATAAGCACCTATTCAAGCGGGAATACACGCGGTGGGGGAAGAAAAACACCTCGGTTGTATTAGGTGGTAGGA
>JAKPOE010000249.1 GCA_029548025.1 Spirochaetota bacterium | reverse complement strand
TGGTTTGCATTAAATATCTGGGTTTTTCCAAAAATTGGCATACGGACCTGACTATCCAGTAGCTGCCCTGTGGAACAGAGCGCTGATAAAAATCAACATAATGATAAAAAATAAATTGACAAATTTTTAAATTGTGATTTTTTGTCACTATTATAATTATTCGATGTAAAGTCGAAGATATTGTTAAGAAAATATGAACATGTACAGTATATCATTCACAACAAATAATAACTGGTGGTGGTGGACCAATATGATGTCCACCTGATAGGCTATTGTGCAATACTATATTTTAAAGCCGTGGGTGGGCATTAAACCCACGGTTTTTTATTGATCCGGTATATTCCGTAAGCCGTGGGTTTAAAAAATCCACGGCTTTTTTATTTTACAGCGTAAGGAGTTTACCGTGTACCCAACATTGGAGCAGTACAAAAAGTTAAGCAAGCACTACAACCGCATACCAATCTATAAAAAGCTCAACATTGCAGAGCCCGGATTGCTTTTGCTTTTGAAATCATTCATTGAAAAAGGCGATGTTATTTTTCTTGAGAGTGCAAAACAAAATAAAAAACAAAGCAGGTTTTCATTTTTAGGTTTTAATCCACAAGCAACTATCGTCTTTACGCCTCCTCACATTATTATTGGCGATAGTTACTCTAAAAAAATAATACACTGCACTGAACCTTTCAAATTTATTGATGATTATATTGCCCGGTACCGCTCACCATCCAATCCGCGTTTTGGCTTATACAATGGTGGGCTTTCAGGATATTTTGCCTATGATATGGTAAATTACACGGGACATTTACGCCAGCGTGTCCATGAGGATTGTGTCCATCCCCTTATGGTTCTGCATCATATTGATGATTTTATATGCTACGATAACAAGTACAACATCTACTACATCGCTACCAGCATCTATACGGATAATAATTCGGTTGATGGTGCATACAACAACGCCATCGATCATCTTTGCAAGCTTGAAGACGATATCATTCATATTATACAGCATACATCACTTCCCTATCTTCCTGCATACTCTGATATTATTCCAATAGCATTTCAAACCCCAGCGGAAAAGTTTATGGATGATGTTACAAAAGCAAAAACGCTCATAGAAGATGGTGAGGCATTGCAAATTGTGCTGAGCATGCGTGCTCTCATCAATGAGGCGGTAGACCCATACCGCTTTTACCTGAAGCTGCGTCAGGTAAATCCATCGCCGTATATGTTTTATATGAAATACAATGACCTTCATATTGCCGGCAGTTCGCCGGAGATTCATGTTAAGGTGTGCAACAATACTGCAATGCTTCGCCCCATAGCAGGAACTATCGCCCAGAAAAAAACAAAAACGGGAAATGCCATGCAAAAAACATTGCTGCTCCATAACGCAAAGGAACGTGCTGAGCACCTGATGCTGGTTGATTTAGCACGCAACGATTTGAGCATTATTTCACAACCCGGTTCGGTGCATGTTACCCAGTTTATGCAACCTGAAGATTATTCGCATGTAATCCATTTAGTGTCAATGGTTGAAGCGCTGTTACATCATGATGCAAGCTTAACCGACGTTTTAAAGCATACATTCCCCGCCGGGACGGTAAGCGGCGCCCCCAAGGTACGTGCCGTTGAAATAATTGACCAGATTGAAGATAGCCCTCGCGGCATCTATGCAGGATGTGTTGGCTACCTTGGTTTTAACAACACAATGGATACCTGCATTACCATTCGCACTGCTGTGCTTTCGCCTCAGGTGTCGTATATGCAGGCTGGTGCGGGGATTGTTTACGACAGCATACCGTTCAATGAATACAATGAAATCGTCAATAAACTTCAAGCGCTGGCGGTAAGTTTGCCATTTGCAAAAGTAAATTCACCGGTGAAGGAGACAGTATAATGTTTTGTATTATCGATAACTATGATTCGTTTACCTATAATCTGGTTGAATATCTGCGTGTTTTACAGCAGGAGGTTGTCATTTTTAAAAATGATGAACCAATCGATTCCATCCCTCTGGAACGCTATACCGGTATCATACTTTCGCCGGGTCCATCCTCGCCGCAAAATTCCGGCACTACCATCGCAGTCATTCAACAGGCAACCACCACACCGCTATTGGGCGTATGTCTGGGGATGCAGGCTATTGCCTATGTTTTTGGCGGTACGATAGTTCATGCTAAAACCATCATGCACGGCAAAACCGACATCATAGAACATGACGGCAGTAAACTTTTTGAAAACATCCCCAGGACATTTACAGCAGTACGGTATCATTCGCTTGCAGTCAGCAGCAAGGATTTTCCGCCATGCCTTTCAGTATGTGCCCGTTCAGGCGATGGCGAGATTATGGCACTATCACATAACCATAGATTTATCTGGGGTGTACAGTTTCATCCCGAATCATATGCATCAGAATACGGGATGCAGATAGTAAAAAATTTTATAGGAGGAGCTTATGAATACAAACGAGCTTATTACACAGACAATTGAAGGCAGTACCCTGTCCATGGACCAGTCAGAGTATCTCTTTGATGCTAT
>JAKPOE010000238.1 GCA_029548025.1 Spirochaetota bacterium | reverse complement strand
ATCAGAATCATCTTTAAAAATGGGTAGATTATTTTCCTGGGAACAGGCAATATTACATGCCCCACATCCAGTACATTTATCTAAATCAATTACCATTCCCCATCTTCTTGTCAATTTGGCCATAATTATTCACCTCTTAACTCAATTTTACTCGTGTTAACCACCAATCGGCATAACCACTGGCCGGGTCGATAGCATCTGACATGATAATTTTAGGGTTAACACCTTTTTCACTGGCATAATCAGTAAATTCCTCATGACCAAAACCGATTGGAATTGCAACAGTATCGTAAGCAATTCGTTTTGTAAGGTGGACTCGTACTGTGTCAAGCTCACCACGGGAAGATTCTATATCGATTTTGGAACCTTCGGAAATTCCTTCTTTAGAAGCAGTTGCTGGATTCATCAACACCCAGCTTGTATCACCTTTCAGAATAGTACCAGGTAAACCTTTTAATACATACGGCAGTGATAATCCACTACCATCGCTAACAGTTGGTATTTCAAAAGGTATCATTGCTATTGAGTATGAACCCGATGCACTGAGTATTTTTTCAGTTTCTTCCAATTTTGTAATAATCAAATCTACCGGTATATCTACATTAGCAATATTTTTTGTTTGATATTTAACGGTTTGAACCGTTTCTAAGTAATTCTTCCATGAGAATTGCGATGATATTTTTGCAATATTTTTTGCTATTGCAAGCAGTGAATCCCCAGCATGTTTAGCTTCTGATGTAGGTGTCACAACTGCATTGCCTGCAACAGGCAACTCCAACGATGTTAATGTTGGAAAAACATAATCTGCATAGAGAGCTGTATCATTGAGCAGAGATGTACAAAGAACAACCGTTGAAGCTTTTTTAAGCTTATCAGATAGTCGTTGACCATATACACTTGAGTACACAGGATTGGCATTATTGATTAGTGCTATATCACAGACACTATCGCTTGCTATATATTCATCCAATCCTTTTGCTTTTTTTGGTATAACAGGTTTAGCTGGAGTTGTAAAACTTACCAGTTTAACACTGCTTCCCATGCTTCCAATCATGCTGTTGATGGTCTGTATTATTGCAAACTCGGCAACGGAAGAGGAATTAACTTTTCCTCCTCTACCAGCTACAGCAACTGGTCTTTGAGCACTGATAAGAGCCTTTGCTACTGATTCAATTGTATCTAATGAAACTCCGGTTAGCTCTGAAACCTTCTCAGGTGTATACTTGTTGATTAACAATTCAGTGAATCTTCCAAAATTGGTCGCACCTGATCGTTTACCATATTTCATCAGGTAATGAGCAACACCCATAGCAAATAGCGGTTCGCTGCCTGGTTTTATTGCCACCCACTGGTCAGCCAATGAAGCAGTTCTAGTTGCGATTGAGTCTATTTGTATAAATTTAATACCTTTTTTCTTCCATAATGACAATACATTATGCATTCTTCCTGGGTTACCCCATCCTTCAAAAAGACGAGCACCAAAACTAACAACGCAATCAGCATTTTCAAAATCATAATCAATAGCGCCATCAGTTTTAAAGGCTATCTCTGAACATGCATTGCTGAGTGCCCAGTAACCTGATTCCTGAAATACGTATGGGCTACCGGAAAATAACGCTATCCTCTCGGTCAACATTGAGGTTGCATCAGGATATGCAGGATTAATGGCTATAATCTGTTCCTGTTTATTATTATTGATAGCATCATTGATCTTTTTGGAAATATCAGCAATTGCTTCATCCCATGATACCGGTGCAAAATCAATTTTACCTTTTTTACCGGTACGCTTCAATGGAGTGGTAACTCGCTGGGGATGATAAAGAACCTGTAACAAAAGCTGCCCTACAGCACAACCCTGGTTTGAAGTTTCAATTTTGACTGCTCTGTTGCCAATTTTGCGTACCTGAATGGTACATTTATCAGGGCACCTGTCACATATACTTGCTAAGTATTTTTCTTCACCCTTTGGTGGGCGATACTGATCCTGTGTCCATTCAACTAACCACTGTAACCCCATCCATGGGCCAGGTGATATCAGGGTACCTACACCGGTACCAACAACCGCCCCCCCAATCATTGTTAAGAAGTCTTTTCGTTCAAGTTTCATGGATGTAATAGCTCCTTACTTGTTTTTCAATTCATAAAATAAGAATGATTAATCATGACATACTGTACACGAGTTGCTTACATTTGTAACTGTGTGACAGTCCATACATACACCCATTGCCATTTTACCCTTGATCTTAGCAGTTGTTTTAGAAGCTCCTTTGTCGCCATGACACGAAATACACTGAACCTTTTGCTCATTTTTTGTCACAGCTATATGACTGAAATATACTAAATCGGGCTGCTGCGCAAATGTTTCCCATGGCTTGTCAGTGTCATTAAATCCCGCAAAGAATACTGCATTATTAACTTTGTTAGGATCATGACATTGCTTACATACTGCTACCGTAGGGATACCATTAAATCTTCCATTCGCATCATAGCTGTGGCATAGTTCACAGTCAGCACCGTACTGAGTTGTGTGAGTTTGATGATTGAATGGAAGGAGCTTTTTTGCCTGTACATTCATTGCATAATCACAGGCCTGCTGAAATACAATAAATGCGATGTATGTAAAAATAATAAAAGGTAAGAAAAAAAGCAGAAAAGAACGTGTCCCTTTCACAGACGTGCTCCTTAATCTTTATAGTGGTATAGATACTTTAAAAATAAAAATATTTAAAAAAAGTGGATTGTATTTAATCCACAGAATAAGTACATATGCGAATTCTTGTATATACAATCTTAATGTCAACAAAATTATAAAAAAAAATGGAAGGGAAAGCAGTGTAAATCCATTATTTTAAATTACTGCTTATTTAACGTTAACAATGGTTTTTGCTATGCTTACAGCATCAACGGCATCTTTGCCATAATAGGCGCCAATGCTTTCAGCATATTCTTTTGTTACTACAGCCCCACCAACCATAACCTTGCAGGGTAATTGCTGGTTCTTGATCATGGTTGCAATCTGTTCCATGCTGGGCATGGTGGTGGTCAGCAGTGAGCTTAAACAAACAATATCCGGTTTATGTTCAATAATGGAGGCAATGACAGCTTCATTGGGAACATCTTTTCCCAGATCGATGATATCAAATCCATGATTTTCCAGCATCATCGCTACAATATTTTTGCCAATGTCGTGAATATCGCCCCTGACAGTGCATATGAGCACCTTTCCCAGCAGGGATTCTTTATGTTGCTGCATCAGAGGTTTTAATACAGTAAAACCCTTTTTCATTGTATCAGCAGAGGCTATCATTTGCGGTAAAAAATATTCACCGCTACTGTACAATTGCCCCACTTTTTCCAGAGCAGCAATGAGGGCATTGCTCATTATGATTTCCGGCTCATACATGGTTAATGCCTGATGAATTGCATGTTCAATATCATCAATGTTGCCCTCAACAACCAGTGAAAAGATTCTATTCAGTATATCACTAGATTTTTCTTTTACTGGGGATTGTATTCTGGATTGCTGCTGTGATGTTCCAAAATGGGCAATATAGTGCACGGCATTTTTGTCTCTGCCTTCAAGAAAATCAAGTGCCATTGTTTCTTCAGCAGTAAAAGGTTTTTCAGTATTGCTGTCGATAGCAGAAGGATTGACAATGGCTGCTGTAAGCCCTTTTTGAATTGCTAACTTTAAAAACGCATTGTTTATGTACTTTCGCTGTGGAAGTCCAAACGAAATATTGCTAAGTCCTATGCTTGTTTTAATACCATGTTTTGAAAAATATTCTATTACTTTCAATGTTTCCATTGCAGCGCCGCTTTCAGCGCTTTCGGCAAGTATAAGCGGATCAATAAATATGCGTGATAGTTCTATGCCATTATCCTGCAACAGGGTAATAAGCCTTTGCCCGATGGCAATTCGTTTTTTTGCTTCTTTGTGAATGCCGCTTTCATCAAGACACATTGCAATGACAAAAGCGCCAGATTGTTGCAATAAAGGAAGCATACTGTTAAAACTTTCCTCTTTTGCGCTGATAGAATTTAAAATTGGGATACCCGGATAGTGCCATAGCGCAGCTTGAATGACAGCATGATTGTCCGAATCGATCATCAATGGTATGGTAACTGTTTTAGATAGGATAGTAACAGCCTTCGTCATCATGATGCTTTCGTCGATGCCGGGTACACCTACATTGATGTCCAGAATATGGGCTCCTTCATCCTGTTGCTTTTTTGATTCCTCACGCAAAAAACTAAATTTGTTTTCTTTTAATTCCTGTGCAAACTGTTTGCGCGCTGTAGGATTTAACCTTTCGCCAATGATAATTAATCCCTGATGTTGCTGCACATCAATATATCCGTAGCGCGATGTAATGTAATGAAATGTTTTTGACCGTGGAATATCTATTCTAATCTCTTTCACAGCATTTGCTAAAGCGTTGATATGAGCAGGAGTGGTTCCGCAGCAGCCCCCAATAATGGAAAATCCCATAGTGGCAAATTGAGTTGATAGCATTGCAAATTGTTGTGGCGATAGTGAATAGGTAGCCTTTCCATTGACAAGCGTGGGCAGACCTGCATTTGCCCATACAGACAGTGGTACGCCAAGTTGTTTAAGCTGTGCGATAGCTCCTGTAAAAAGTTGCACCAGACCATCAGGTCCCATACTGCAATTGGCACCCACCACATCGGCACCCATCTGTGAAAGAGTGGCAAACGCTGTAACGATATCCGTTCCCGTAACTGTTTTGCCGTTATCTTCAAATGTCATGCTGCATATAATGGGAATATTTGTGACAGCTTTTGCAGCAAGCAGAGCCAGCCGTGCTTCCTGCAAGTCGGTCATGGTTTCAATGGCAATACAATCCACTCCGCCATCTACCAACCCTTTGATCTGCTTCTTAAATGCATTATAGACGGCTTCATCAGGGGTGGTGCCCATTGGTTCCACCAGGGTGCCGGTAGGCCCAACCGAGCCGGCAACAAACGCCCTGTTGCTTGCGGCCTGTTTTGCAATGACGGCAGCAGCCTTATTTATCTCTTCACAACGGCTATCCAGATTTGCCTGTTGCAGCTTCAAAGCATTACCGCCAAATGTATTGGTTTCAATAATGTCAGCTCCAGCATCAATGTATTGCTTGTGGATTGAAATAATAACATCAGGACGCTCCATATTGAGCAATTCAAGGCTGCCGTTGTAATCAGGCAAAGCATCAAATAACATGGTCCCCATTGCTCCGTCCAGCACAAGGGGGCAGGGTTTTTGCAGTCGGTTTCTTAGATTCACCGCAGGTTGACCATCCTTTAAAAATTGCATCATACCACTGTGTATCAATACAGAGGTTAAAGCCGTGTCTATGGGCATAAAAAGCTGTTATCAGGAACTATCGCACAAGAAAAAATAGAATGGAAAAATATACAATAAAAAAATTCACATTTTATGATTACGACACAATAATACGTTCCGGTGTCAATAGTATTTATGATTATTTATTGTTTATGCAATCTCATGATGCCAATTTGCTCTGAATAACATCCCTGACCCTTTGCATCAGAGCTTCCTTGTTTTGCTGGCTATAGGCAGTTACCTCAATGGGGGGATGTATATACAGGTGGATGGTGCCGGGGCGTATTGCTAAACTCCCCTTTGGCAGTATGGAACGCGAACCAATACCGGTTATGGGTAAAATGGGCACCTTTGATTCAATAGCTATCACAAAACCACCCTTTTTAAAGGGCAACATGTTCCCGTCAATGCTGCGCGTGCCTTCCGGGAAAAAAACTACTGAAGCACCATTGCGAATTTTTTCAACGGCAACCTTAAGGCTTTCATGTGCCTGTTGTGAATCACCACGATCAATATAGATATGCCCCATGCGCTCACAGCCAAGACCAAAGATAGGAACCTTGCGCAATTCCATCTTCATGACCCAGCGTAACTGTAAAGGGATGTAGCCAATAACAGCCCAGACATCATAGTAACTTTGATGATTCATCATAACAATGTAAGGCTGATTCTTTGTTATGTTTTCTTTGCCTATCACCCTTACTTTGACACCGGAAAGAAATAGATTTAACTGTGACCAGAATACACCTATGTAATGAACGGTGTTGCCAGTAGGATCAAAGAAAGAAAGTGCAATGGTCAAAATACCAAGGATGGTTGTATCAATAACAACCAGAACATAAAAAACTGGCCTGTATATAAAATAGATTGTTTCAATCAATGCTTTATATAATTTTTTCATGAATACCTCCATCCTGGAGGCACATTGAAAACCACCTTTTACATTTGATCAACACTATTGTCAGTGTAACAGCGATCAACAAAGTGGTTTTACCATTTTTTGTGCCCAGCATAATAAAAAATTTAGTTTTCAATATATACATACTATCTGATACACCTTTTAAAAAACTTGAGGAATATCAGCAGTTACATACAGCTGTATCAACAACTTTATACTATAACAATTTACTCATTATATTAGTCATATAGTCAAATCTGGTCGCTTGTTAAACCATGGTTTTGCTTTTTCCAGTTGAGCTGCAAGCTGTAATAGCAATCCTTCCTTACCAGATGAAGCAATAAACTGAACACCATACGGTAAACCATCACTACCCCAGTGCAGGGGAACGGACATTGCAGGGACACCGGTTAAATTAGCTAATTGGGTAAACGGCACCTGTGATAAACTTTCTACTGCTAATTTGTCAACAATCCCGGATGCTTTCAGCAATTTTCCCAAACCCAATGTATTCATGATCTTTGATGCAAAAAGCTCAATAGGTTTTGGTTTCAGTGAACCAATGGGCGCTGGCGGCTGAGCTGTTGTTGGAGTAAGGTATATATCGTATTTAGTAAAAAACTGTCCCAGTATGCGTGAGGCTTTATTCCATTCTCGCAGTGAAAGGACAAAATCTCCAGCAGAATAAGCCTTACCAAGCATGCCTAATGTCCATGTTGTTGTCTCAACATCATTTTGTTTTGGTTTTCTCCCTAATGTTAGTCCAATGGTTGCAATATCAGCAGCAACCTCACCAAAATAGAGCATCAGATAACTTTTGGCAAGCGCTATGCCGTCAATATCTGGCGTATCGTATTCAACATGATGTCCTAACCGCTCGCACATCTTTGCCGCTTCTATTGCTGCCTTTTTGCATTCAGGATGTACATCAGTACCAATGGGCGATTCAGTAGAGATTGCAATAGTAAGTTTTCCCGGTGACTTTTGCATTAATTTAGTGTAAGGCATCTCGGGTGGTTCAATGATGTATGGTGCGCCAATATCAGCACCCTGTAGTATATCCAGCATGGCTGCGCTGTCTCGCACTGAACGGGTTAAAACATGTTCCACCGCTGCACCCTGCCATATTTGTCCATACTCAGGGCCGGCAGGAACCCGCCCGCGTGATGGTTTAAGTCCAAATAATCCACAGTATGCTGACGGTATCCGTATAGAGCCGCCTCCATCGCCACCACCTGCAAAAGGAGCCATACCGGAAGCTACAGTGGCTGCTGAACCGCCGCTGGAACCACCAGGGGTCAGCGCAATATTCCATGGGTTGAGGGTTGGTCCAAATGCCTCTGGTTCCGTGTATGCCATTAATCCAAATTCTGGAGTATTGGTTTTTCCTAATATTACAACACCCGAATTGATGTACCGTTTGGCAACCTCACTATGAAAATTGGGGATATAATTTTTATATGCCTTACAGCCGTTTGCCATCCTTACACCTTTATAGGTTGTTAATAAATCCTTGATGAAAAAGGGAACACCATAAAAACGCCCTTTTGGCAGCTCTTTTATCCTTGCATCAATATGTTCATACATGGGAGTAATAACAGCATTGATGACAGGATTTATTTTTTGGATACGCTGTATTGCTTCGTCAATGACCTCACGTACCGAAACTTTTCTTTTTTTTATGAGCTCAGCAAGCCCAATTGCATCATAGTGTTCATATTCATTAAAAGCCATAGTTCCTCCTGATTCAATAAAATTACATAACTGGATAGCCATCCAGTTATAAATAATAATTCATAACTAAAAAGTATGCCAAAGTATATGAAAAATATATCAAGTTGTCAACTAGTATTGTGATAAATTACAGTAAAAATAAGTTTTCGAAAATTCATATCTTGACATGATGTGCTCTGTGTGATATATTAATTTTATCATTAATTTATTATATTATGATATTGTGAGATAGTTATGATAACTGATACACAGCATGCATTAGTCTATTATGGCAATAATATTTTGCGGACAACAGCACAGGAGGTTGCCCAGATATCACAAGTGGTACGAGATTTAGTTGATGAGATGTTTGCCATTATGCACAGAGAGCAGGGTATAGGGCTTGCTGCTGTGCAGATTGGTGTTCCATTACAGGTCATTGTCATTGATATACGCTCCAATAAAGGACCTATGATGGCACTCATAAATCCTAAGGTTACAGCATTTTCTGAAGAAAAAGATGCCTATGAGGAGGGTTGTTTATCGTTGCCAGGGGTAATGGCAGACGTTATCCGTCCATTATCTATTCAGGTTGAAGGAATTGCTATTAATGAAAAGCCGGTAAAGTTTGAAGCATCAGGGTTACTTGCACGGGTTTTACAGCATGAGATTGATCATTGCAATGGGAAACTATTTATTGACTATCTGGAAGATTACAAGCGGAAAGAATTAAATTCGCAACTTAAAAAGATAAAAAAGCTTAACAGGGAATAATGAAAATAGGTTTTTTTGGTACACCTGACATAGCTTTGTATTGTCTGGAGTACTTACTCAAACAGTATGATATTGCTTTTGTTGTCACCAACCCTGATAAACCAAAGGGGCGCAGTAAATATCCTGTGCCTTCCCCGGTAAAGGAAAAGGCTGGTGCATTGGGCATTCCGTGTTTTCAACCGTTGACCTTAAAGGATGATGCATTAATACAAACACTAAAAGATTTTCATTGTGACATCTTTGTTGTTGTTGCATATGGCAAACTTATTCCCAAAGATGTTTTTTTGTTGCCTCCCTTAGGCACTATCAATCTTCATCCATCGCTTCTTCCACAATATCGTGGTGCTGCTCCTGTTCAGTGGGCATTGTATAATGGTGAACATGAAATTGGTATTACTGTGCAATT
>JAKPOE010000236.1 GCA_029548025.1 Spirochaetota bacterium | reverse complement strand
AAAATTTCTGTTATTCGTGGTAATGCTTCTGAGATTTTAGCTTTGACCGATAGTCACTCGCAAACAAAAGGTGTTGATTCACAACATGGAGTTGATGAAGCAACTGATGTTGCATTAGAACTATCGTTACGCTATAACGCAGTTGTTGCTGTAACAGGAGCTACTGATGTTGTCACCGATGGAAATGCAACAATAAAAGTAAGCAATGGCCATTCATTGATGAGTTATGTAACAGGAACGGGCTGTACCGCAACAGCGTTGATTGGAACATTTTGTGCAGTTGAAAGTAACCATCTAAAATCTGCTGCATCAGCACTGGCGTATTTTGGTATTGCCGGTGAACTGGCAGCAAAAGAAGCAATAGCGCCGGGCAGCTTTATGATTGCTTTACTGGACAAACTGTATTCAATCACTCCTGTAGAGTTAGAGCAATATGCAAAATTTTCTATGTAAGTATGCAAAGGGGGTAACGATATGGAATTAAATGAAATAACAATAACTACTGCTATTATAGAAAAATATTTTAATAAGCTCAAAAGTGCATTAGTATCAGATGTTGCCATAGTAGGTGGAGGCCCTTCAGGTTTGATAGCGGGGTACTATCTATCAAAAAATAACATAAAAACAGTTCTTTTTGAAAGAAAGCTTTCAATTGGTGGTGGTATGTGGGGTGGTGGAATGCAATTTAATGAGATAGTAATACAGGAAGAAGCACTTCCGCTTTTACAGGAACTTGATGTTACCTATACTCACTATAACGATACTTATTATACAGCTGATGCAATAGAATGTGTATGTGCTATAACTGCTAAAGCTATTAAAGCCGGGTTGCAAATATTTAATTGCATTAGTGTGGAAGATGTCATGATTCATAATGATAGAATATGTGGTTTGGTAATAAATTGGTCGGCTGTTGATATTGCAAAACTACATGTAGATCCGTTATCGGTAGAAAGTAACTATGTAATCGATAGCACGGGTCATGATACTGAGGTTGTTAAGGTGCTGGTAAAAAAATTACCGGGGCAGCTTAGCACCCCATCCGGAACTATAGAAGGTGAAAAATATATGTGGGCTGATAAGGCAGAAAAACTTACATTGGAAAACACAAAAGAAGTGTATCATGGTCTTTATGTTGCAGGGATGGCAGCCAATGCAGTATTTGGAGCTCCGCGAATGGGACCTATATTTGGAGGGATGTTGCTATCCGGAAAAATAGTAGCAGAACTTATTATAGGAAAAAAGAGGTAATTACCATGAAACGTTTTACATCTTCATTATATTTGGTTACCGACAGTGGATTGGCAAAAAAACCTATTGAGGTGCTTGTTGAAGAAGCTATACGGGGAGGGGTTGATTGCGTACAGTTGCGGGAAAAAAATATTGCTACAAAAAATTTTGTTGCACTGGCAAAAACTGTTAAAAATATTACTATCAGACATAATGTTCCTTTAATAATCAATGATCGTATAGATGTGGCGCTTGCAGTAGATGCTGATGGTGTCCATTTAGGGCAGGATGACATGCCATTAGCAAATGCTCGAAAATTGCTTCCTCATCGAATGATCATTGGCATAACGGCTTCCACAATTAATGAGGCAATTGAAGCGCAAAACGGCGGGGCTGATTATATAGGCGCAAGCCCTGTATTTGCCACCCCAACCAAAACTGATACCGCAGCGCCGTTAGGATTGGAAGGATTGCAGGAAATGAACGATGCTGTAACGATACCCGTTGTTGCCATTGGCGGTATAAATCTTCACAACGCTGAAGATGTTTTACTACATGGATCTGACTGTTTAGCTGTTGTTTCGGCCATTGTTTGTGCGGATGATCCCTGCCATGCAGCAACCAAACTTGCCACAATCATAAAAAAAGTTAAGGAAATCAAATCATGAAACTTAATGATATCGGTGAATTTGGTTTTATTAAGCGCATAACCCCCGACACTATTTATGATGATAGAAATGTATTGCGCGCTATAGGTGACGATGCAGCCGTGTTTACAGTGGACCACAATGAATGTATAGTGCTTACCACCGATTTGCTTGTGGAAAGAATTCACTTTATAAAAGAATCTGTCCAAGGTTATGAGCTGGGATATAAATCGCTGGCGGTTAACCTGAGTGATATTGCAGCTATGGGAGCTAAACCTCAGCATGCCTTTGTAAGCATAGGAATCCCAATAGAAACACCGCTTGAGTATCTGGATGAACTATACAGGGGGATGAAACAATTGGCTCAACTGTATAGTGTCAACATACTGGGTGGTGACACAACATCATCAAAAACTGATTTAATAATTAATGTTGCTGTTACAGGAGCTGCAAAAAAAAATAACATATTGTATCGTAATACCGCAAAAGCTGGTGATGCTATCTATTGTACAGGCTTTCTGGGCGATAGCAGGGCGGGATTGGATTTTATTTTACAAAATAAAAATCCACAGCATGACTATGAAAAAAAGTTGCTCCATGCTCATACATTACCGCGACCTCATGTTGAAGAGGGTTTGTTTTTAAGCAATACGGGTGCAGTCCATTCCTGTATAGATGTAAGTGATGGGTTAAGCTCTGATCTATTGCACATTGCAGAGGAAAGTAATGTGGGATTTATACTGGACGAAAAATCAATACCAATTTCACCCCAATTGCAACAGTATTGCGATGATAATGCATTAAACGCTACTGACTATGCATTGTCGGGCGGCGAAGATTATGTGCTGGTTTTCACTGTTGATGAAAATGCTTCATTGCAATTAGAAAAAAATTTTTATAATACATTTAATAGAGCAATCTACAAAATAGGAATAATAACACCAGATAAAAAATATGTAATGAGAAAAATAGATGGTTCACTAATTAATATCAAAGCAGGTGGATGGGACCACTTTGTATAATAAAATATTATTTTAATTTATTGATTATCTCAGCTAAATTTTTTACCATAGGACCATCTTTCCGCCATACATGGCAGGTATCTATCAAATATTGAGACATTGAGCCGCCGCTATCAAATTCTTTTGAAACTGGTTGTTGAGCTTTCATAGCCCAGAAACTCTGAACAGCGGCAGGCCCCATAGCCAGAATACAATTTGTTACATGCGAACAACCTTTTGTACCGCCAATAGCATCTTTTACAGCCTTTGTAAATCCCTTTGTTATAGAAATCCCGTTTAATTTTTGAATATTATAATTTGCTTCTGCACATTCCTCGCGTGGATACTGTTTCATTGTTACCTGTATATCGCTGATCACCAGGTTGCTGCCGCTGACACGCATTGTAATGATCATGTT
This sequence comes from Spirochaetota bacterium, assembly GCA_029548025.1. The sequence goes on along the minus strand of JAKPOE010000236.1, from coordinate 5,188 downwards.
GTGCAGTACACCCGGGTTTTGCTTTTCTCCAGTTACCAGATAATTTTGGCACAGGCGTGTGTCTTTGATTTCACCTTTAATATAAACTGAATCAGGTCCATCTTGATAACTAACTATATCAATAGTTCTAGAAAAAATTTTTTTGCTTTCCATAGTAACTTTCTCCTATAATAAGTAATAAGCTTACTGCTATGTAATAAAAAACAAATAATTTTTCAATTAAAATTCCATGGAAAGTTATTGCATAATGTCCATTGATGACTCAATACAGACGACGAAATCGCTACTATAATGTGAGAAACAAATTTAAAGTTATTGGAAGCTATAAGTTGCTTTTCCTATAAAAATTATTATATATATATAAATATGTTTTGTAGTTATATATCAATAAATGAATAAAAATGTTATATATAAATAATTGGTTGACAATGTATGGTAATAATTTTTAATATGGTACTATATATGTCGTATTTAATTATTCATCATTTTTACCAGTAAATGTATTCTTAATAATTATAATTTACAAAAATGACACAGGAGGTTTGTGCAATGGAAAAGATTTGGTTAAAATCTTATGCACCGGGTGTCCCGCATACCCTCAAATATGATGAGATAACCGTTGTGCATGGTTTTGAAAGATCTGCAAAGGATTTTCCCAATAAAAATGCAATGATCTTTCTGGATGCGAAAATTAGTTTTAAAAAGATGCAGTCCATGGTTAATAAAATTGCCAATGCATTGATTGATCTAGGTGTAAAACCGGGTGATAAAGTGGCAATGCTCATGCCAAACATGCCACAGATAGTCATTGGTTCATATGCAGCATGGAAGATAGGAGCAGTAGTGGTTATGAATAATCCGCTCTATACGGATCATGAATTGGAACACCAGTTGAATAACTCAGAATCAACAGTGCTCATTACCCTTGATCTATTAGGACCCCGTATGATTGCATTGCGACCTAAAACACAGGTGAAAAAGATTATTGTAGCTCATATCCGTGATCATTTAGGATTTCCTAAAAAGCAGCTTTTACCAATTGTTGCTAAAGCCAATCATCGAAATATTCCTCCAACGCCAGAAGTATATGAATGGACAGATCTTTTAAAAAAGTATCCTGATAAAGATCCGGGAACTATGGCTAAATTTAATGATCTGGCAACCCTACAGTATACGGGTGGTACAACTGCTGTTAGTAAGGGTGCAATGCTTTCACATAAAAACCTTTCGTCTAATGTACAGCAGATAAAGGCATGGTTTCCTGAATTTAAACGTGGTGAATTGACCAGTATTGGGGTGTTGCCATATTTCCACTCATTTGGCATGACAACGGTTATGAATATTAGTGCATTTTATGGATGGACTCAGGTTCTAATACCACGTCCTGAGGCAGGAGCAGTATTAGAAGCATTAATAAAACATAAAGTTGATTTTATGCCTGCTGTTCCAACGTTCTATGTTGGACTTTTAAACCATCCAAAGATTAAAGAAGCCGATATTTCAACTATCAAAGGTTGTTTTTCAGGTGCCGCTCCGTTACCGGTTGATGTTATTAGGGAGTTTGAAGCAAAAACAGGTGCACCTATATGCGAAGGGTACGGCTTATCTGAAACAACTCCTGTTGTAACTATCAATCCTTATGGTGGGAAGACAATTCCAGGTTCCATTGGTTTGCCAATCCCTGACACTGAATGTAAGATAGTTGATCTGGATGAGGGGACAAAGGAGATGGAAATTGGACAGGAAGGAGAATTATGCATTAGAGGACCACAGGTAATGAGCGGATATTACAAGATGCCTGATGAAACAGCAAAGACATTACGGGATGGATGGCTCTATACCGGTGATATTGCTAAAGTTGATGAAAATGGATATTTCTATATTGTTGACAGAAAGAAGGATATGATCATAGCAGGTGGATATAATATTTATCCACGTGACATTGATGAAGTTCTTTTTGAACATCCAAAGATTCTGGAAGCGTGTGCAATTGGAGTGCCGGACAAATATCGTGGTGAAACAGTTAAGGCATTTGTTGTACTGAAACCTGGTGAAACAATGACCGAACAAGAGGTCATAGATTATTGCAAAACAAAATTGGCAGCTTATAAAGTACCAAAGATGGTTGAATTTATCAATGAACTGCCAAAAAGCAATGTTGGGAAGATATTGCGTAAAGAACTTCGTAAGATGGAATTAGAAAAAATGGAGAAAAAATAAGTTAGTTTGATTTATTTGATACAATTTGTTTAATCAAAAAGGGGCATAAACTTACAATGCCCCTTTATTTTTTTAAATAGTGATATACAACAATGTATTATAGTGGCATTGATCCATCATGGAGTGGAAAGTATCCAACCGTTGTAGCGGTTAGTAATAATAGTTTAAAGGTAGTTCAATATATCTATACTAAAAGAGTTAATGACATCATTTGTGCGATAGCTCCCTATAACAATTCAATGATTGAAATAGATGCGCTTGTTTGAGTATATACTGTTTATTATTGTTTGCACAATGCTTGCAATTATTTTGGCAGTAGAGAAGAAGGAATAGTAATAGTGCCAAAACCACAACAGACCATGTAAAAAGAATGTTGAATAAATTTGAAAAAATTCTTGATTTCGTTATTATAATATGATAGTTACAATGCATTTTGTTAATTGCCCACAAAGACATTGGTGTTAAGTTTATATTTTTGGAGGATGTTTGATATATGAAACAAAAAAACGGGTTTGCTAAAAAAGAGTTGTTTGCTGTTATCTTAATTGCATTGATGAATCTTTTTTTGTTTGCCGATCAAAATTTAATGGCTCCCAATTTAACGCAGATTGCGCATGATTTTGGCTTTAATGATGTACAACGCGATGTCATGCTGGGTGGGCACATCTCATTTGTATTCTGGATTCTGGGAGGATTGGTAACATTAGCAATAGGCTATTTGACAGATAAGATATCACGGCGAAATTTATTTTTATTTGTTATCATTGTTGGTGAATTACCATGCTTATTAACCGGTTTTGCTCAAAACTATGATCAGTTGTTCTGGTTAAGGGCATTGACCGGTATTGGCATTGGTGGTGCACTTCCCTTAACATTTTCAATTATTGGTGATTATTTTTCACATGAAAACAGGGCTGCTGCTTCTGCATGGATTGGATTGGCTCAGGGGCTTGGTATTGCTGTAGGGCAACTTATGGCTGGTTTTATTGGTTCAGCATATGGCTGGCGCTTACCTTTTATCATTGTTGCCATTCCTAATTTTATATTGGCTTTCATATTTTTGTTGTTTGTTAAAGAACCTCAACGTGGAAAAACCGAAGAAAGTTTAAAAGAACTTATTGAAGAAGGAAAGGTTTACACTGGGAAAATCAACTGGCGTGAATATAAATCGCTCTTTAAAATAAAAACAAATATTCTGGTATTTCTACAGGGGATACCTGGAACCGTACCATGGGGTGTTTTCTTTATTTTTCTGAATGATTTTTATTCACAGGACAAGGGTTACTCAATAGAAGTAGCAACACTTATTGTATTGACAGTAGGTGCTGCGGCAATATTGGGGGCATTTATTGGAGGTTTTATTGGTAACTGGTTGTATAATATCAAACCCAAATATCTTCCAATGCTGTGCGGCACCTCAACGCTTCTTGGTATTATTCCAATGGCATTGTTACTAAATTACACGCCTCAGGTTATCATACCTGAACCAGATCCCACGTTACCATTGATTTATGGCTTTATAACTGGATTTACGGTAACTATCACCGGGCCTAATGTACGCGCAATATTGCTGAATGTAAATACTCCTGAAACACGAGGTTCTATCTTTTCATTATTTAATCTCACGGATGATTTAGGGAAGGGTTTTGGACCTGTTATTATAAGTGCACTCATTGTACTGTTTGGCCGTTTAATGGCATTTAATATAGCAAATCTTTTCTGGCTTTTGTGTGGATTATTACTTTTGGTTATGATTAAAACATTTCCTGAAGATGAAGCGCGCCTCAATGCAATTTTGAAAGAAAAAGCTGAAAAGATGAAGTAAAAATTAGCAAGGTGATATGATGAATCGTAAACTTTTGATTGCATTAACCATTTTTATCACAGGATATATTCTAGTTTATTCAATTGGTAAATTTTATATAGATTACCGATGGTTTTCAATTTATAATCATTTAGATATATTCTGGATTTTATTTTTCTCAAAATTCAATGTGCAAACAATTTTCTGGGGTTTATTTATTGCCCTGTTTATTCTTAATTTTATTTTGATACGAATACTGGGCGGTAAAGGGAGGATCTTTACAAAAAACATCCTTGATAAAATCAGGATACCGGGTTTTGGAACAACACGTAATTTACTTTTTATTATACTTATTATTGGGGTTGTTGTTCTGGGTTTTTTTATGGGATTGTGGGCTTCAACTTACTGGAAAGAATATTTAATGTTTAAAAATGAGGTTGCTTTCACCGATTTTCCAAAAGAGCCCTTATTTAACATGGATATTGGTTTTTTTGTATTTTCCCTTCCTTTTTATAAATTTATATTTCGCTGGGTGCTGGTTTCATTGTCATTCATTACTATTTTTTCATTTTTTTTCCATATACTCAATAATGGCATTTTTTCTCAAAATGGTAAGCTGGAATTTTCAAGGTTTGCACGGGCTCATCTGTCAATTTTATTTGGTTTGATAGTTTTAATCATTGCATCTGGCTACCGATTACTGGCTTATGATCTTTTATTTAACAATCGTGCAAAATTTTTTGGGGCAGGATACGCCGATGTTCATGCTAAACTATTGGCGTATGACATATGCATGGTTATATCTATTATTGCAGCTATACTTCTCTTTGCTAATATGGTCATTAGAAGTTTCAAAATGCCCATTATATTGTTAATAACACTATTACCCGTATATTTTGTATTTGGAACAATATTTCCAGCTTTGCAGCAACGATTTATTGTTGATCCCAACGAATTAGAAAAAGAAAAACCATATATACAATATAATATTAATTATACAAGAATAGCATTTGGATTGAATGGTGTTAAAGAGTTGCCGTTTGAAAATGCACAAACATTAACCTTCAGAGATTTAGAAAAAAACAGGGATGTAGTTAACAATATACGTTTATGGGATTGGCGTCCATTAAAGGAAACATATAAGCAACTGCAGGGATTAAAGCC
>JAKPOE010000187.1 GCA_029548025.1 Spirochaetota bacterium | reverse complement strand
TGTTCCCACACTGTATACCATGTAGACTCGGCAATCTTTGGATTATACGATGCATGTAATTCCATACTCCACCACCTGTAATCTATTCTGTTTTGCTGGTAGTTAATTATTCAGCAGTATATGTAGTGTCAATGAATTTTTTCAGATTGTCATTTTCATGGTTTTGAAAATGACTTTTTCTGGAAATAACCTTCAAAAAGCTCTTTATCAATGGCAAGCAAACGACTGCGGATATCCAGCAAACTTTGCTGATCATAGTGCTGAAATTCATAATAATCCATCATCCACAGGTAGCGGTTAATCAAGCGTGGGATAATATTTGACTGCTCAACTCTATCCTTATTCAAGGTTTGATAGTTTTCTTCTAATCTCAAAATATCCTTCTTTAGCTGTTCAAGCTGTGATGAATTGAGCTGCCGCTTAACATAAAATATATCATGTATAAATGCAACAATTGGTATCCATTCGCGGATATCCTTGCAGTCAGGTTTTGTTTGTTTGGTTAACTCAACTGCCTCGATGATTGGTTTTGACGATAGCAATGGCAAGTCAATCTCCTGTGGATTAAGTAAAAATGCTTCCCTGAAATAGAGCAATGATCGCGGGATATCGTTTACATGATAGTACGCCTCGGCTAAAAGCGACAATATGCATGCATTACTCTGGTACTGTGAGCGTGCATATTCCAGCACCTCAATGGTATGCTGATATTCAGCAATACGCACAAGACAGGTACCTAATTGCATTAAAAGTTTCAGGTTATCAGTTGGATTTTCCCGATCATTGAATGCAGTGATATAGTGTTCGGAAGCAGTAAAAAAAACATAGCGCATGACCTTTTGATATGCTGTTGTATGAACTACATTTTTATCCATGGCAAATGCTTCGAATTCTTCCCACTGTTTCATTAAAAAATCTGCTGTTTCCTTTCCCTTTGATAACTCATCCAGATTTTTTTTTCTTGAATCCCAGAACCGTGCAACACGATATGATTCAGCAAGTCCGGGATATTCCGGATTTATTGTTAAAAGCTCATCCAGCTTTTTTACCGCAAGGCTAAAATCCCCTGACTCAATGAACATATACATTTCATTGGTTCCCTGGAGTAAAGGATCATCCGAAAATGTTAATTGCCCGTTTTTATCCATAGTTACAATTCAGTAACGTCATACATTTTTTTTATATTAGAATTATGGGAAAAAATGATAATCTGCCGGGAATGTGCCCATTGTTGCATTACTTCTGTAAAATTATAGATTGCATCTTCATCCATTAAAACAAAAGGATCATCAATAATGAGCGGTAATTGTATCCGGGGTAATTGCTGCTGCAACATGGTGTATAATCCAAACACAACAGTGACATAGAGCAAATATTTAACCGATGCAGGCGCTGTACTATCGAAAGAAGTATATAACGCTTTTTTTATATATTCTTCATCAATGTGTGGAAACTGGTCCCCTGTAAGTTCTGGATACATTGTTTTAACAGTATGCGTCAACACTGTTAGTGCATCATGGTAAAAACGCTCAACAGCATCATTAAACGAGTCCTTAACGATTGTCATAACTCGTTTTTTTTCTTTGATAGCATATAACTCCTTTTCCAGGGTGTGTATTTCATTTTCAACTTCCAATTTTTCATTGTTGAAATCAGCAATTTCTTCAGGTGTTTCTTTTAATTTATTTTGCAATGCTTGAATCATCATCTTTTTTTCATCACAATGATGTTGAATATCGGCTTTTGCAGCAATAGCTTCTTCAACAGTTTCAATATGCCCATAATCAATATCCTGAATAAAAGAATCCATCTGACTTTTTATAAAAGCATAATTACTTTCTATTTTTTTCTTTTCTTGTTCAAGATCAGCTAATGATTTTTGCTCGTCTATCTCCATCTGTATGGTTAATAAATCAACCTGTTTTTCATTGTATTCGTTATACTCTTCAAAATATTGTAAAAGAAATTCATAAATTTCATCAATGGTAATACTATCAAGTAGAATATTATTCTGGTTGAGAAGCGTTTCCAATTTTATTTGATACTCTTCCTTCTGTTGTTGTAAGGGTGCAATCAATTTATTAATAGAGTGTGTCATGGTATAAATAATGTAATAGCCAGCACTTACAACCTGAATCCCTATAAGTATAGCTAACAATAACCACCTGTTCAATGCAATTGCATTAAACAGTGGCTTCAGAAATAAAAATAATATACCAAATGCAAACATTACATTTATAATTAAAAGATTTCGAGCACGTTTATGATTTTTAGTTTCATGATTAAACATGCAGGTTTCAATTTCTTCAGATACCGATTGTATCTGCCGGTATATAGTTTGCATTGCATGAATATTGTTTCTTTTTTCCTGGGAAAAATTTTTAAATTGCGGATATTTTGCTGCAATGAGCTTTTCATATTTTTTTATTTTTTCTAATTTTTCTTTAAGTGATGCTATTTGTTGCTCCACAGCTTGCAACTGCTGTGCTACATTATTTGCCGCATTAAGGATTTCAATATACTCATCCAGCAATTTTAATTTTTTTTGGAATATAGCTATCGCCTCATTATGCATCGTAATTTCATCGGTAAGCGCTTTGATTTCTGCAAGTGCCTTTCTTTGACGTTGCTCTTTAAGTTCAATGAGATCTAACTTTGTTTTACAATGTTTAATTTTATCCTGAATTTCATCTGCTATATGTTCATAATAATTTCCGGATTGATTTGCCGTAGGAAAAAATATCTTTTTAAAAGAACAATAATACAATGATCTGTCTAATAAAAGAATGGATTTTATGCTTTCAGAAAAATTCTGCGCATAGTACTGGTTATCCAGTGGTGAAGGAATATATGACAATAATGAAAACGAATCCTTATTGAAAAGGTCATGGAGCCTTTCAAGATGACTATCGCCACTAAAACTATTTGCCACAACCGGAAGCTGGAGCGATAGTTCTTTAGCACGTGTATCACCGTCGGTAGCAGTAAAAATTTTAACTTCTTTATTCCCTTTCCGCTGTATCGCAATATTTGTCAGATTAGATTGGATGGTAAATGTTGCAAACATCGTATCCCATTCATCAGCAACAATGAGGGATGGTTCTTGCGGATAAAGCGTGTCTATGAAACTTTTTGCAATAAGCGTTTTACCCGAATTATTTTTACCATAAATAAAATGGATATTATTATTAAAGTCAACTTGTTTATTTTCAGCAAAACCAATTTTTGATATGACACTTCGTAGCAGCTTCACAGCTCACCTTTAAATAAAGAACACGTATTTTCAATATCATCTATAATTTCCTGCAGGTAGGGAGGGGATTCACTGGCAATTTTAGTATGCAACTCAGAATAAAAATAGCCGCGAAGCGATAGTTCCTGTTTATACCTATTACAGATAAATTGACTGGAAGGTTTAGAATGATCGTTTATCACCAGTTCAGCACACTGGTTGCACAGAGCAGAAATTACTGTAGTATCAAATGAGCGCATACCTTCCAGTGTACATTGCAACACAATATTGGATTTATTATAGCGTTGTAAAATAGCTGATAGCTCATCCTGTGAATGAACAGAATCGCATTGAATTGTTACTGTTTCCATCTTTACCGAGTTTACCGTTATACGCTTTATCTGATGAATTTCATTATTTTCAACGGTGATTGAGAGCACATATCTATCGCCTATTTCATCAGGCGTTACAGCCTCAGGACTGCCTGGATAAGCGCCAACTATCCTATTTTTAAATTTATACATTGAAAAATTATGATGGTGTCCCAGTGCATAAAAATCAAGTGGCATTGATTTTAATGACTTTACCGGAATAGTACCGTTATTATTGTAATTATCATCACCCAGATCAACATGAAACACTCCAATATGGAAGCCATCCAAACCTTCCCTGGCGATGCCATGCAACTGGTCGGCAATAAGCAATTGAGACCCGTAACAATGGATAACCTCACTCCCAAATTCCAATAGAGTATGATAATCATTCTTATTACCATAGAAGGTTACCGTAGATGGAACGGCAAGCACCCTGTCAGGATGATCATTATTTGCCAATTCTGCATCACCTGGAACATAAACAATTTTTACCCCTTCATCAAGCAGTGCTTGCAATGAATTGATAATGAAGGAAAAAATAGGTGTATCAATAACATGGGCATGGAACATATCTCCGGCAATAATAAACATGGTATGCTGACGGGCAAGCATACATATTTTATTAAATGTCATTTGACGTATGCTATCATCTATATATGGTGCAGCAGTATCAACACCAAAATGGATGTCAGACATTAACAGTATAGAAATCATTACTTATATATCACTTAAAAATAGAATGTATGCTACATCTATATAACGTTATACTCCACATCCCATAAGGCAGAATTTACAACTATATATATTACCATGATGAGCATTTTATCTTCCATTTATGAAATATAATTGCAAAATACTGTACATCGGTCAAACATTATTTAAAAAAAATGATTGTATATTTATCATAAATTGTTGATAGTGTCATGTGAAGCATAGAAATGGAATAATCTTTTGATTGTTTCAAACAGCGTCATCATGATGTAACTTCTTGAGCATGAGAAATACTAACTACTATCATAGCGATACGTATATGAAATAAATTGTAATAGTAGTAAATTGCTTTAATTGCGTTATTGAAGAAAAAAATGGACAGCAAGGGCATACACACTATTGAAGACACAAAGATAGATACAACCTTTAAAAAAGCTAATGGTATTGCGCGTATTGTTGGCAGGGATAAAGCTATTGTCAATCTAAAAAATAAGATTAAGCAGATAGCTAAATCAAAAGCAACCGTTATGATTCTTGGTGAAAGCGGCACAGGCAAAGAGCTCATTGCACGTGCAATCCATGAAGAAAGTCAGAGAAAGAATGGACAATTTATCCCTGTTGATTGCAGTACATTGACAGAAACCATCATTGAATCAGAACTATTTGGACATATAAAGGGAGCGTTTACCGGAGCTGATAAAAATAAAAAAGGGCTGATAGAAGAAGCTCATGGTGGTACTATATTCTTAGATGAAATTGGCAACCTTAAACCCAATATTCAAAGCAAGTTGCTTCGTTTTTTACAGGAAAGGGAGATCAAACCGGTTGGTTCAAGTAAAACCGTAAAGGTGGATGTTCGCATCATAAGTGCTACCAACATTAATGTGGAAGAAGAGATTGCACAGGGAAATTTCAGGGAAGATCTCTATTACCGGTTATCCGGTATTGAGCTCACCATAGTACCGTTACGCCAGCGTATAGACGATATTCCGCTTTTAGTAGAGCATTTTATTGCCTTCTATTCTGGAGAACTTGATAAGGATATCCAAACTGCCAGCGATGATGCTATCGAGATTTTGATGAAACGGGAATGGAAGGGGAATGTACGGGAATTACAGCATATTATAGAACATGCCATGATCATTGAAGAAACATCGGTGCTGTCAAAAGATACTATAATCCAGATTTTACCTGAATACAAACAATCCATTAACCATGAACTATCGCCATTAAACCTTGAAAAAGCCGTTGAAGCATTTGAAAAAAAACATATACTGTATGTGCTTAAACTATCACACAATAACCGCTCAAAAACAGCAAAAACACTGGGTATAAGCAGAAGCGTTTTATACGAAAAATTAAAGAAGTATGGAATACACTAATTACTTGAGCAATATATCCAGATCATCAAGGTTAAACGGTTTCATCAAAAAGAAAATATTTTGATCACTGGTATGTTCATGTATAAACGTACTCATGTCATACCCGCTCATAACAAATACTGTCACTGCTGGATTAATACTTCTGATTTTGCTTAAAACATCTTTCCCGTTTATATCAGGCAGAATAATATCAAGAAATATACAATCAAACCGTTGTGGAGTATTTTGAATCATCTCAATAGCACCTGTTCCATTATTTGATACAGTAACAAATACTCCTCTATCTTCAAAATATGAACGCAGCAATAAACATGTTTCATTATTATCATCAATCACCAATATCTTTTGATATCGCGGCTGCTTTATTATAGTAAGATCAGGTTCTCTTATAGCAGGTAAAACAATGGTTACCTTTGTTCCTTTTTCCATGCGCTCAATAGCTATATAACCTTCATGATTTTTTATATGCCCAAATGCAATCGACAACCCCATCCCTGTGTGGTTTAATACGTCTTTTGTGGTAAAATACGGCTCAAACACTTTAGGAATAATTGACTCATCTATTCCTGATCCTGAATCGGTTATTGTAACACGTACACAGCGCACATACTTTTTCCTGATTTCCACAGGTAAAACATCACTGCTGACATATTCAACGTTAATGGTTATTTCACCTCCATCACCTATTGCTTCAGCAGCATTCCGTAACACCTCTATGAACACCTGGCGTAATTGATTAATATCACCATATACCCTGTAATCGGATTCCTCAAATTCCTTGATAAGGTTTATCCTGCTATGCAAATTGGGTGTGGCACCTATTGCATACATAATTGGTGCACGTATATCAAGGTAGGCCGGATTAAAAAGCTGCCCTCGGGCAAAACCCAATAACTGGTTGGTAAGGGTAGCGGCTTTGCTGGCCGCTTCAAAAATCCTTACTGCAAAATAGCGGTTGGGATCATCCTGTGGAATCTTCCGTAATAAAATTTCAGTGAAGCCTGAGATACCTGCAAGGATATTATTAAATTCATGAGCTATCCCCCTGGCAAGCCTTCCAACACTTTCAAGCCGTTTTGTTTCCAGCGTTTCCTGTTCCCTTTTATGCTTTGCAGTTACATCCTCCAGCATTGCAACAAATCCTTCTGTATCCCCGGAGGAGCGAGTATAGGGGAACGCCTTACCGGCAAAATAAAAGGTTACCTCTTCCCCTTTTATTGTTAGGGCATGAGGAAAGCGTGGAATGTCCATTACCCTGCCGCGCAATACCTCCCTGAAAATGAGATCAATCCCATATTCCTGCATTTGTTTATCCTGCAAGACATTATAGCCGGGTATAAAATTATCAACCTGTTCCATCATTGCTCTGTAGGTCAGGTTTTGCCGTGTAATATT